>CAJKQX010000050.1 GCA_905202125.1 uncultured Prevotella sp. | reverse complement strand
AACAAATATAATCTCCAAAACAGCCATGAACTCTAATGACCGATTCGGGTTAAAAGACAAGGGGGAAAAGCCTGAAACTTGGAGAATTTGTACTAACTTTGCATGAAAGTTCGGATTATTGGCAACGACTATGAGTAACATCAAGATCAGAAAAGGTACGTTTGATACGGCACTCTCACTCGAGCATGCCGCCGTGGTGGCCGGTTTCCCTTCGCCGGCCGATGACTACAAGCACGAGACGCTCGACTTCAACAAGGATTATATACGTCATCCCGAAGCATCATTTTACGGCGACGTGGAAGGAGACTCGATGAAGGATGCCGGCATATTCGACGGCGACCGCGTGATAATAGACCGGTCGGTGGAGGCGCACGACGGTTCCATCGTGGTGGCGTTCTGGAACGGGGAGTTCACAATGAAATATCTTGACCTGACACACAAAGGCGACGGTTATGTCGAACTGCGTCCCGCCAACCCGGCCTATCCCATCTTCCGGGTGGAAGCCGGTGACAATTTCGAGGTGTGGGGCGTGGTGATACACCTCATCAGAACATTCGAAAAAATATGATTTCATGAATATGTACGGCGTTATTGATTGTGACAACTGCTACGTGTCTTGCGAGAGGGTTTTCCGTCCGGATCTGGAAGGCAAGCCCGTAGTGGTATTGTCCAACAATGACGGATGCGTCGTCGCACGTAGCAATGAGGCTAAGGCGTTGGGCATCAAGGCCGGCACACCATATTTCCAGTTGGACCGGATGTTCCCCAACGAGAAAATTGCCGTATTCTCATCCAACTACGAACTGTATGGCGAGATGACCGGACGTGTGGTAGATATCATCAAGCAGGAGGCCCCGACCTGTTTCAGATATTCCATCGACGAATGTTTCGTGTATCTCGAAGGGATGGAGACCATCGACCTGAAAGCGTGGGGCGAGCGCCTGCACATGAAAATCAAGAGATGGGTGGGTATGCCTGTCAGCATCGGTATCGCACCCAACAAGACTCTTGCCAAAGTTGCAAGCCACTATGCAAAAAAGTATCCGGGATACAACCATTGCTGCGTGATGGACACGGAGGAGAAACGCGAAAAAGCTCTGCGGCTCTACCCCATCGATGAGGTTTGGGGCATAGGCAGACGATATGCTGCCAAGCTGTCCGCTCACGGGGTGAAGACGGCTTACGATTTTGCTGTTCACGCGGGCGACTGGGTGCGCATGACATTCAACAATATCGTGATATACCGCACGTGGGCCGAACTGAACGGTGATGACTGTGTGCCAAACGAGGAGACAGACAAAAAGAAATCCATCTGCACAAGCAGGAGTTTCAACGGCATGATCACAGAGCTGCCAGAACTCAATACGCATATTGCCAATTACGCGGCAAGATGTGCCGAGAAATTGAGGATGCAGAAGACGGTGGCTTCCCGCGTCGGTGTCTTCATCAACACGAACACGTACAGGGAGGACCTGCCGCAGTATTGGAATTTCACAGAAGAACGCTTGTTGACTCCTTCAAATGCCACGGCAACGATAGTCAGCGCTGCAAAGACGGCATTGGAGAGAATATATCGGCCGGGGTATCAATACAAGAAAGCGGGCGTCATCGTGATGGGTATGGATCCCGACAGCCCCATACAGCACGACCTTTTCGGCATCAGGCCCGAAATATATGACAGATTCAAGTCTGTGGATGAGGTATCGGACCGGATAAACAGAATGTACGGGACGGAGACCATCGTGCTCGGGGCGCAACAATACACACCGACCGACGGCAAAGGTAAAGCCAATGTCTTTGCCGATGCCATCAAGCACGACTACAAGAGTCCGAACCCGACAACAAGATGGAGGGATGTGATAAAACTGAAATAGCACATCTCATTCCTCTACATGCAGTATCGGCAAGGAGATATGATATTTCACAGCCAAAATGCGGATAACGCAAATCAGGAGGAAAGAGATGATCACCGCCATACTGACATTCATTCCTCCCTCAACCAATCCCCAGTAGGCCAATCCACCTACGACGCTGGCCATGGCATAAATCTCTTTCTGAAAAATCACGGGCACGTTGTTGAGCAGCACATCGCGTATGACGCCTCCTGCCGACCCGGTGATGCAACCCATGATGATGGCCACCCAGAAGGGATGGCCGCAATCGATGGTCTTTTGCAGTCCGGCGATGGTGAAGAGCGCGAGACCGAGGGTATCGAAGAAGAACCAGGCATTGTCCAATCGTTTCAAGTAGCGGGCAAAGACAATGACAAAGAGTTGGGCCAAAACAGTACATATAATATATATGGACGAGGTCATCCAAAAGGGCGTGACGCCGAGCATAACATCGCGTATGGTTCCACCGCCGATGGCCACGGCTATGCCGCAGACAAAACCGCCAAACCAGTCGAACTGTTTGGCGGCGGCATGACGGATGCCGGATATGGCGAATGCGAACGTACCGAGAAACTCGATCACGCTGAAGAGTGTAGAATAAAGTGAATAATCGTTTATCATAGATGATTGACAACATTAAGAGGAGAACCTGAAACAAAAGCCTTGACATTGGCCACGGCGATATCCACCAGTCGGAGGCGGGCTTCGCGTGTGGCCCATGCTATGTGGGGCGTGATAAAGGCGTTGGGCAGACCGAGCAGAGGATTGTCCGCAGCGGGCGGTTCGACACTCATGACATCAGCTCCGTAGGCGGCAAGGCGTCCACAGCGAAGGGCATCGGCCACATCATGCTCGTTTACTATCGGGCCGCGACTGGTGTTTATGAGTATGGCGCCGGGACGCATCTTGGAAAGGCTTGTCGCATTGATAAGATTGCGCGTGGTGTCGGTCAGCGGGCAATGGATACTGAGGATATCGCTCGTGGCCAGAAGGCCGGACATCGTCATCTTTTGAATATGGTTGGGCAGTTCGGCGATGCTCTTGCTGGTGAATGCAGACACATGCATACCAAACTCAAGAGCTATGCGCGCCACCTTCGTTCCGATATTTCCCAGTCCTATCAGTCCGAGAGTCTTGCCCGAGAGTTCGAAGAGCGGCGTGTCCGTATAGCAAAAGTCATTGCATCGGCTCCATCGTCCGACCCTGTTCTCACGGGCATAATGGTCCACGCGATTGGTGATGTTGAGAATGTGGGCAAATGTCATCTGAGCCACGCTGTCGGTGCTGTAAGCCGGGATATTGGTGACGACGATACCGCGACGGGCGGCCGTAGCGACATCAATAGTGTTGTATCCGGTGGCAAAAACACCGATGTACTTTACGTTTTTCAATTTCAATATCAACTCGGCATCAAACACCACCTTGTTGGTAATCACGATTTCGGCATCGCCGATATTCTTTAATATATCTTCGGGAGCGGTACGGTCGTAAACCGTCAATTGGCCTATTTCCTTGAGGGCTTCCCATGAGAGGTCACCGGGATTAACAGCGTATCCGTCCAATACTACAATCTTCATCTTTCGGAAAATTAATGATTTTACACCTTAATATAATATAAATAATGGGTTGTGGAGTCTTTTATTCCTTGAAACGTTCGCCCCAACACTGCAACATCCACTGATATTGTTTCTCCTCCATCGGAGTATGGCCGGCATGCCAGAACCGACTGTCCATCAGTTCGTCGGGCAGATACTGCTGCCAAACGAAATGTCCGGGATAGTCGTGCGAATACTTGTAGCCGTCGTTGTAACCCAGTTCTTTCATCAACGATGTGGGAGCGTTGCGCAGATGCATGGGCACCGGCTGATTGCCCGTACGACGCACTACCTCAAGTGCATGGTCAATACCGAGATAGGCCGAATTGCTTTTGGGACTGGTGGCAAGATAGACGGCGGCCTCGGCAAGCGGGATGCGCCCCTCGGGCCAACCTATCTTGGTGACGGCATCAAAAGCCGCATTGGCCAAAAGCAACGCATTGGGATTGGCCAGACCAATGTCCTCGGCCGCACTGATGACCAGACGTCGGGCTATGAACTTAGGGTCCTCGCCGCCTTCGATCATGCGTGCCATCCAGTACAAGGCGGCATCGGGATCGCTGCCACGGATACTCTTGATGAAGGCAGAAATGATATCGTAGTGCATCTCGCCGTCTTTGTCGTATGCAAGGGGATTTTGCTGAAGACAACCTACCACCATCTCGTCTGTGATAACGACGTCCCCGTCCACCGAGTTGACCACCAACTCCAGAATATTTAGCAGTTTGCGTGCATCGCCACCGCTGTAACGCAGTATGGCCGCGGTCTCTTTGAGGGTGATGTTGCGTTTGGAGAGTTCCACATCAGTGGTGATTGCCTTGTGCAACAGAGCCAACAATTCATCCTTGTCGAGCGATTGTAAGACATAAAGCTGACAACGCGACAACAACGGTCTGATCACCTCAAACGAGGGATTCTCGGTGGTGGCACCAATGAGAGTGACGATTCCGCGCTCCACCGCACCCAACAACGAATCCTGTTGGGATTTGCTGAAACGATGGATCTCGTCGATAAACAGAATCGGAGATACTGAAGAGAAAAAACGCCCGTTCTTGGCCCGCTCTATGACTTCTCTCACATCTTTCACGCCACTGGTGACTGCGCTCAACGTGTAGAACGGCGTTTCCAACTTGTGGGCGATAATCTGCGCCAACGTGGTCTTGCCTACTCCGGGAGGTCCCCATAATATAAATGATGTAATCCGCCCTGCGTCAATCATCCGACGCAAGACTGCACCCTCACCGACCAGATGTTTTTGTCCTACATAATCATCAATGGTCCGAGGTCTCATTCTCTCTGCCAAAGGCTCACTCATATCATGCACAAAATTAGAAAATATCTATGATACTTACAAAAATTCTATATGAAAAACTTGTGAAATAGGAGTAAAGTATATACTTTTGCAGCGCTTTTTTCGTGAAGGTATGAAAATAACAATTATCCAATCCAACCCCCATTGGACAGCATACAGGAGCAACGCATCCGAAATGGAGAAAATCATCTCTTCGGCAGCGGACAGCGACCTTTATATACTGCCTGAGATGTGGAACACGGGATTTGTTGTCGACACCAACAGCATACCTTCCGAGATGGCCGATTATTCGTTGGCATGGATGTTGGAAACCGCAAAGAAAAGCAATGCTGCAATATGCGGGAGCATCGCCGTGAAAATAGATAATGACGACAAGAATGGTTCGAATGGCGGATGTACATACAGAAACAGACTATATTTCGTCAAACCTGACGGCACTTATTCATATTATGACAAACGTCACCTATTTTCGCATGGTGGCGAAAACAATATGTTTACGGCCGGCAATACCCGGACAGTGGTGGAATGGCGCGGATGGCGGTTCCTGCTTTTGATATGCTACGATCTGCGTTTCCCTATCTGGGCACGATACAATAATGACTACGATGCGATAATAACAGTGGCAAACTGGCCCGAACAACGCATCTCGGCGTGGGACATACTCACGAAAGCAAGAGCAATAGAAAACCAATGCTTCTTCATCGGATGCAACCGTACAGGATATGACAAGTCAAACAATTTTTATCCGGGACACAGTTGCATAATCAATCCGGAAGGAATCAACATTGCCACCGGACAAGGTGATGGCCAACTGACAGTCAGTGCATGTATCGACAAAACCGCACTCAACGAGTACAGACAATCATTCAACACATTGAACGATCGTGATAATAAGTAAAAACATATATGAAACAACAGAAAGCTTTAACTCTTAAAACATTAACAAAAAGCAATGTGTGGGAACTGCAGGAAGACGATGTCCTGCACATGTGGCTTTCGGCTGAGAAAGACGCCGAACTGAAAGATAATATGCGACACTATGTCGATGTGATAAGAAACGCATTCGAAATAGAAGAAATAAAAATCGACAGACCGGAGATTATCAGCAAATACGAGGCTCGCGGATTCAAGATAGGATCTATATGTTTCGAAGACAGAAAAGTGAAATGCGGTATCAAGAAACGTCCCATATCCCACGTGACCGACCTTAACTATGACAACATACGCCATATTACAGCTAAAAAACTCATAGAAGTGCTCGACAGCAATTTCGGTAGCGGATGGGAATCGCTGTCACAAAACATCAAGGACATCATCGAAAGCGGTTTCGACATCAGCACCACAACTCTACCCAAAGACAGACTGCATAAGCCCGGAGGCATGTACGAGAAAAAGACTAACGACGGCTATGAGGTTCTGGAAATCGCAAAAGGTATGTGGATAGAAGCTATATTTGCCAAAGTCAAACCCGAAATGAACAAAATCACCGCCACGTCGGATAATTTTGAAGACAAGAAGATGTTTGATGACGAGGACAGCGAATACGAGAATGACGATCTTTACGCCAATGAGGAGGAAGAGGATGAGGATTCTTTCGATGAAGACAAACTCACAGAGGAGAGTTATCATACAACTTTTGAGACCGACCCTGACGAACTGGGACTGGAAATGGAAAACGTCAGTGACGAAGATGAAAACTATTGATAGGAACAACAGCTAAGCTCATATAACAACAATTAAGTTCATATAAAATCCCCGACCGAATGTACAGAATCATTCGGTCGGGGATTTTTCATAATGCCGTGAAACATTGTAAAAGCATCATTTTTTTGATACGAAAGTTTCCCAAGTCTGGTCGTCGTAGAAGATTCGAATCTCGGTGATTTTTCGTTGCGGTTTGTCAAGATTTTTTACTATTATCCTTTGCTCGGGATTATCAAAAAAATTCGGGTTTCGAACGGCGGTTTGTGCGATCGGTTGGGGGATCGTATCTTCAAAATTGAGCATCGCTCCCGCACTCATGTCCGAAACGTTGGAAGAGGCACTTTGTGATTTCTCCGTGTCATTGACGGCAAACATTTCACCATTTCCAAACATGAGCCAGTCGGTCGATATTGAGGGTATCTTGTTTTTTATAGCCTCAACAACAGCCAGGGTAGGTCGTGTGCGACCAGTGAAAATACTGCTCAATGTTGCCGGAGCAATCTGAATGTATTCCGCAAAAATCTGTTGAGTCATATGCTGACTCTCCATTACCTTCCTTATTCGATCCTTCATTTTTACTATTACGATTAGAAAATGCTCAAAAAAAGCAATATTATTATGACTTTACAAAGATAAATCTTTTTTTTGACATATACAACAATTCTAATTAAGTTTTACAAATCCGAAAATACAGATTCTCTAAATTGGTTTTGTAAATGTAAATTTAATAGATTGAATATATGTGGTTTTGTAAATGTAAATACGTAATTACAATGATGAATCACGGTTTTTCGTTGATTTAAAACGGTTTGTTTAAATGGCTGATTATTATCGGGTTATTTTATGAGAAAACCAACGATTATCGTCTATTTAGGCTATACGAACCGACTAAAAAGCCGATTTTATGTATAAAAAAATTAGAAAAACTCTGTAAAGTGCTCATTTTTACTAATTTATATAATCGTTACAAGATTTGCATAATTATGAATATGGATATTCGTTTTTACTGTTTTAGATTTTAAAACGTATTGTTTGATATTGTAATTTGGGTTTGTTTATGTAAATGCTGACATTCTTTTTCTTTTCTTGATTTACGATTTAATTTTGCAAATCTAAAAGTGTTATGATTTGTGAATGCAAAAATTGATTAAATGTAGAATTTAAATGAGCGGCAAAGACAAAATTTCCCATTTTTTTAAAATTTTCGAGGACGGGTTTGGTCGGTTGAAAATATGCCAAAAATACGAAGGAAAAATCACTCTAACCATCCCATTTTCAGTATTTTAAATCAAAAAATCGGGTATATGAAAACTTTCGTTTTAGGAAAATAGAGGGGTAAAAAGGGGTCTGAAAAGGGTAAAAAACGCCAATTTTAATGGAAAATAAAGAATATCAACTCCTTCATTAGCTGCCCTGCATCGGTGTTTGGGTTGTCTATTCCCTTGCTTTTTGCGTCAATTTCCCTTAACTTGGAAATTATTTGCAATGTTTTCATAGCTGTATAATTTCTGGCTCCGGCCATATACTCTCTTGCACCCCACACGCTCTTCAGTTCGAGTGCTTCGGCCACCACATTATCATTGGTATGGTTGGGAGTATAATGAACAACCATCAGGTTTTGGAAATAATTGAACAGCATCGGAAGAAAGGAATACAGCGATCCTGCTTTAGGATTTTTGTCAAAATAATTTACTATCTGATTGGCCTTAAAAATATCTCGTTCCACCACTGCCCTGCGCAGTTCGAACACATTGAATTCTTTGCTGATTCCTATCAAATGTTCCACGACATCGGGAGTGACTCTTCTGTCGTTTTCGGGTAGTGAGATCAACACCTTGTCCAACTCCGAGACGAGTCGGCAAAGATCGGCACCAATATGTTCGGCGATGATTGTCGCAGTGCGATTATCAATCGTCGCATTCTTCGTTTTCAGATACGTCTCAATGAAAGTGGGCAGTTCCGTGTCTCTCTTTTTCTTGCTTTCAAACACCACCCCATGCATCTCGGCCTTGGCAATGATTTTTTTAGACCGCGCGATACTGCCATTCTTGTAACAGAGCACAAGAATGGTGGATGAGACCGGATTGTCGAGATATTTCTCAAACGGTTCGAATGTTTTGAGATTTTGAGCCTCTTTGACAATCACGACACGATACTGTGCCGGCATCACGGGATAGCTTTTGGCGAAATCGACCACCTGCGAAGCGGAGACATCGGCCCCGAAGACAACCGTCTGATTGAAGAAACACTCATCGGGCTGCAACACGTTCTTTTCAATATAATCGGATATTTTGTCGATAAAATAGGACTCGTCACCCATCAGAATGTATATGGGTGAATACTTTTGCGCTTTCAAATCACGTATTATCGCGTCGTATGTTGCAACCGATTTTCTTTCTGCCATTTATTTTTTCAAAAGAATTAAATCTCATATTGTAATAAGGCCCGACAATATCAAACTGAAAAAAAATCTTTTTTCATTTGCTGTTGCGCTCACCTTTCACTACCTTTGTAACATGGTGTTCAGAGAGCATCATGTATGATATATTTCTACATTCTGCAAACTGAGGGAAATGCCATTTCCGTAGGTACAAAGTTAATAAAATGATTCGACTAAATCTACCAAGTTTTCAAATAAAATTGTCAGGGACAAAGAATAATCCTGCAATACTGGATATCATAAGACGGAAATACGTGGCGCTCACTCCGGAGGAATGGGTGCGCCAGCATTTCATACATTACCTGATCGAGCACAAGTCATACCCGGCATCGCTGATGGCCAACGAGGTGTTTCTCAAGTCTGGCAGCAAGACGCTCCGGGCCGACAGTGTGCTCTACGACCGCAATCTGCATCCCAAGATGATAATCGAGTACAAGGCGGCCTCGGTGCCTATCAGTCCGGCGGTGTTCGACCAGATTGCCGCCTACAACATTCTGCTGCACGTGGATTATCTCATCGTGAGCAACGGCATGCAGCATTATTGCTGCAAGATAGACTATGACGAGCGGCGCTACACCTTCCTGAAGGAGATACCCGACTACAAGGATTTGGTGTAAAGAGGGGCGCAAACGACACATTATTATAATATACGAGACCTCCGCATGAGGTTCATACTTATACATTACAAACTGTAGAAAAGAGAAAAAAATGGCATCAGGAAAATGGATTGGCGGATTCCTCGGCTTCATCACAGGAGGCGGTCCGTTAGGTTTTTTGGCCGGTTTCGCATTAGGATGGCTGTTCGACCAAAGTTTGGACACGTCAGAGGGCAGCCGCAGTGATCACAACGAAGCCTACAACCGTAGGCACAGCTACGAGGGCGAGCGCAACTCGTTCTTGTTCTCGATGCTCGTTCTGGCCTCTTATGTCATCAAGGCCGACGGCAAGATAATGCATTCCGAGATGGAGTTCGTGCGGCGATTTCTGCGTGATAATTTCGGCAATCAGGCCGAGGAGCAAGGCGAGGACATCCTTCTCAAACTCTTCGAGCAACAGAAGCAGATGGGGCCGGAGCTTTTTCGCATGACGATAAACGATGTGTGCCGGCAGATAGCCCAGAACATGGAGTACTCGCAACGTCTCCAGTTGCTCAATTTCCTCATGCTCATAGCCAAAGCCGATGGCACAGTGGCCAGAGATGAAATAATGGCCATCAAGGAGATATCCATCCATCTGAAGATGTCGGCCGAAGATGTGGACTCGATGCTCAATATGGGTTATGGTGGAAACAGCCTCGAAGATGCATACAAGATACTCGGCATCGTACCCGAGGCGACCAACGATGAGGTGAAGGCAGCCTATCGCCGGATGGCGCTCAAGCATCATCCCGACCGCGTGGCATCGCTCGGAGAGGATGTGAAAAAGGCAGCAGAGAAGAAATTTCAGGAGATAAACAACGCCAAAGAGGCCATATACAAGGCCCGCGGACTGTGACCACACATCCAAACAAATAAACCCAAATCGTCATTAGACCGACAATGGGCATGAATGATGTTTATCGTATTGTCTGTTCACGTGTTTTGGGCTTCTATTTGCTGTCTTGCTTCCCGTCTTGTCTCGCCATAGCCCGCTATGCCTTCGACAATACGGTCGCAATACAACAAATATAATCTCCAAAACAGCCATGAACTCTAAAGACCGATTTGGGATAAAAATGCAGAAAAGCCTCAGAGCTTTTCTGCATTTTCCTTATGACATATTTGGGATTATTCCTCGTCTTTTTTGGCCTTGCTCACGGCGCGCTTGCGCTTGGGCTTATCGGCTGCCTCGTCCTGTACGGTCTTCACACCTGCCAGTTCGGGATCTATCATTATACGTCCGCAATATTCGCACACGATAATCTTCTTGTGCATCTTGATGTCGAGCTGGCGCTGTGGCGGAATCTTGTTGAAACATCCACCGCAGGCATCTCGCTGCACATACACGATGCCAAGACCGTTGCGCACATTCTTGCGGATGCGTTTGAAACTCGACAACAGACGCGGTTCAATCTTCGTTTCCAACTCTTTGGCCACGGCCTTGAGTCTCTCCTCCTCGTCGCGTGTCTCCTGCATGATCTCGTCGAGTTCGCCTTTTTTCTCTTCGAGCACAGCCTGACGCTCTACGATGATGGCTGAGTTTTGCTCCAGATCTCGGTTTTTCTCCTCGATTTTGATGAGAGCTTCTTTTATTTTCTTATTGCAGAGCTCTATCTCAAGACTCTGAAACTCTATCTCCTTAGTCAGCGTGTCGTACTCACGATTGTTTTTCACATCGTCGAGCTGAGTCTTGTATCGATCGACACTCGCCTGTGCTTGGGCAATCTCGGTCTTTTTCTGCGACACAGCCGACTGAAATTCTGCAATCTCGTTCCGGATTTTTTCCACACGGATTTTCAGTCCTTCAATCTCGTCCTCGAGGTCTTGTACCTCGAGCGGGAGTTCACCGCGCAGGGCGCGTTTCTCATCGATGGCAGACAATGTAGTCTGGAGTTTGTAGAGAGTACTCAGTTTCTCCTCCACCGACAGATCAGTAGAATCTTTTTTTGCCATAATTTAAAAATAGATTATCGGATTGGTGTTCGTCTCGGCCATGAATACCGGCACGTCGGGACACTCTTCCTGAATTATTGACCTAAATATTTCGTTTGTATATTGTTCGCTTTGATAATGCCCGGCCACGCAGATTTGTATCTGCTGCTCGTGACCGAAATACACGTGATAATGCATCTCGCCGGTGATAAACGCATCGGCTCCTTCGGCCACAGCCTTGTCGAGCAGAAAATCGCCCGCTCCGCCGCAGATGGCTATCCGTCGTATGGGTCGGCCGAGCAGTTGATTGCACTGCAGACATTCCACACGGAATATCCGTTTCACCTCTTTGATGAGATGTTCGGCCTCCACAGGCTCTGCCAACTCGCCTATGACGCCGCTACCCGACTCCCGGCCGCCCACCATGCGAGGTTCGATGAAACGCACGTTGACGAGCCCCAACTTCTCGGCTATCTTGAAATTCACACCACCACGGGCATTGTCCATATTGGTATGCATCGAGACAACGGCGATATCGTTTCTGACGGCCTTCATCGCCGTGCGTTGCACATAGTCGGCATCGGATATGGTCTTCAGTCCGCGAAAGAGCAGAGGATGGTGAGACACAATCAGATTGCATCCCTTAGCAATGGCTTCATCCACTATTGCCTCGTTGACATCAAGACACAATAAAGCCCCTGATACTTCCGCCTCTGTCAATCCGATTTGCAGGCCGGCATTGTCCCAGTCTTCCTGCAATGGCAGAGGCGCGAATCGTTCAAGGGCGCTCATCACTTCCTTTATTTTCACGCTGCTTATTGCTTTAAGAGTTGCAAAGTTACGAAAAAAGCCTGAAATTCGATATTTTATCCCGCATATTTAATTAAATTTATTGTTTTTCGTTGTCGTGAAAATCGGGCATAATGCCTTTTGGGCGTCTCGGCAGATGACATATCACATGTCGATGTATCGATATCCGGCGTATGCCGAGAAATGAGAAACACAACAAAAATGCAATGCACCGAAACCACTGACTGCGTTACTGCCAGTCGTCGATGTCGGCCACGCCCTCTATCTTATCCTCCACCTTGTCATCGAGCGCGGGGAAGAAATCAAAGCCGGTGATGCGTTCCACCTCGTCCACAGTATTCACATAGTCACCTTTAGGACGGTTGCCGGGCTCATTTTTATATATGAATCCGATGGCACAGGGACTCTCGCCGAGCCTCAGCACCACCTTGAAAAAGGCATCGGGCACGGCCACCCTATTCTTGCCTATGGTGCGATGACTGTTCTTATAGAAGAGCGGTCCGCAGACAATGTAGAGACTACCATATCGTTCGGCCCATCGCCGGCTGGCCTGCTCCATCTCGTTCCAGTCGCCGGCATTGAGCCCGTGCGACTGCGGACAGACATTGGTGAGAAGAAACGACTCACGCTGCGCGTCCTCGCTCCATCGGCAGTCGCCCGAGGGACACATGTGTCCACGGTCGAATCGCGAGTTGACATAATCGCGGTCTATTGCCCGCGGCAGATCCACCTCCTCGTCCTCACGAAATTGCTGTCCTTTGCGTTTATACGGTCCATCCACGTGTTCGGCCGTCAGATGCCATGCCACCCAGTTGGGTTGGCGCGTATCGCGGTTGTACGACACAGTATAAGCCGTGCGTCTCAATATCTGTTCGGGCAGACGCTGCTGGGCTGCAGGTAATTCAAGATCGGTGTATGTACGGTCTGCGGAGGGTGTATCAGGAGTCGTGACAATCTCGTGGGATGATTGGTGCTTGCGGTCGAAAAAGCTACTCTTGATTTTCACCGATTCGGCGCACGACATGAGGACGGCAGAGACTGATGTCACGAGAAAGAAGGACGAGAATGAGTGTTTCATGTTGTTTGCGTCAATATAATCTATTATTAAAACATCTGTCTGCGGATTGCCGCCTTGTCATTTGTTTTTCAGACGTCCGTAATCATCCGTCACGTAGCGTCCGGCCATATACAAAGCCACAAGTACAGACAATGTGGATGTGCTCGACACGGCCACCATCAGCAGAATCTGTAACGCCGCAGCCGTGAAAACATCAGTGCCGGCCATCACCATCATCCACATCACCACCGGTGAAGCCATCACCACCAGGGCCGACATACGTGCCATACCGGGCAATAACGACCTTTGCAGAGCTCTACGCATCAGGTAATAGAGGGCCTCGGTATGGGTGGCGCCATTGCCTAAGAGGTAATAATACAGTTGGTTGTGATGGCGCAATCCGGCATAATACACCGACAAGGCATCGGCGCAAGCCACTACCGACGAGGCCGACAATATGGCCGCAACAGGTATGAGGAAACGGGCATTTGCCATCTGCGCCCCACCCGCCGTGAGCAACAGCACACAGATGCCGATGAAGACTACGGCCGACAGCAATCCGAGAGATATCGGAAGGATATAAATACGCACGTTGAGCCTTGCGCGCCATAGCACCATCAGGGCCGATATCATCACAAAGATAATGGCAATAAGGATATTGAGCCACACATTATCGTATCTCAGTGCGACATACATCAAAGCGGCAGCCACTGCCGTGAATACCGCCATGCGAGCCACCGCTGACATCAACCGCGACATCAGGGGTATTTCAAAAATGCGTATCACGCCCACCGGCACAATCAAAAGCAATAATCCGAGCAAGAAATGAGTAAATGATATATCCATCGCACTAAAAATTTTGTAATTCGTTTAAGTTCACCAGGCTATCACACACGGCCATCGGTCGATGTTCAGTCATGGTGAGTACCACAGCTGCACCCTGCGCCGTCATTCTCCGTATGCACCCCATGGCGAGCCATGCCTGTTGGTCGTCCAAAGCGGCAAGAGGATCGTCGAGCAGAACCACCTTTCGTTCGGAAAGCCGAGCGGCCGAAAGCATCACCATCTGTAGTTCCGAGGGTTTGAGACTGTCGACGTTTCTTTCAAGCAGAGATCTGTCGAGTTGCAACTCTTTCCATTCGGCAAAAAGTTTTTTGCGGGTGTAATCGGTTGCATCGTGAGATTTCAATTCGAAGAGCATATCAACCATCTGCACCACGCTGACATCGCACAAAGGCTTGTCCTGCGGCACGTAAGCCATCTTGTCACGAAACATCGGGGCTGTGGTGGCCGTAATGGGTTCGCCGTCAAAGCATACATATCCGGCATCGAGAGGTATCATACCGAGCATCGTCATAAGCAATGCGGTCTTGCCACTGCCCGCCCGCCCGCGAACACAGAGGGTTTCGCCTTCGTGCACACAGAAAGAGATATTGTCGAACAAGCGCTTTGCGCCAAATGCCAGGCGTGCATCCTTGAGTTCTATCATCGCAACATATCAATTAGAAAAAAAATTTCATCTGCATTGCCGTGCAGTCAAGACGAATATCGCCCTCTACATCAAGCATAGTGCAAACATACAAAATTATTGGGTCACACACAACTTTTACACATTTATTTTTTGTACTTCCGAAATTTGGAACGAAATGTTAATTTTGAACCCCGCATACGTCGAGATAATTAAGAATACGCAACTATCTCCGGGATAAATGTTAAAATTGCGTCCTGTTTTTACGATATTTTTGAGCGAGACAGTTGCCCGGCCGAAATACGCCGAAATTTTCAGCATTTGCATAAATATTTGTATATCAACGCGATACGTATTTTATGCATTTCCAAAGGCCTCAAAAAACATTGAAAAACCACGAAATTGTCCCCTAAAAGTGCCCCTTTTTACTTCCGAAAGGGGCACTTTCACCTCCCGAAAGGGTTCCTTTCGCATTCCAAAAGGGCCCCTTTCGCAAATCAAGTGTATGAAAATCGGAAAATCGGACGGTTTTTCATGTTCCAAAGTACGTTTTTTGTCATTTTCCGGTATCGTGTCTTTCTAAAACGGAAGTAAATCCTACAAAAACGAAATGTTAAAAATTTGCATTTGCGAGCGCGGCTATCAGATGTCCGAAATAAGATTCATCTGGAATTTGGAGTGATATGTCGGATGGACAAAAAAAAGATGCGCGAGCCGGATATTCACAAAAAAATTATCGTAATTCTGGAAAACTTTCGTTAGTGACTTATACAAAGGACTTTGGGAGAATTACCCGATTTTGAGGTAATGACTTGGCAACTGTGCCATATACTGCGTTCTGCCTTGATTTGCTATTCAAGTAACTCGTTTGGGTACAAATATAGAAAAAATATTAGAAGCTATAACACAAAATAAGAAAAAGCTAATACCCTTTTTGCAAAAGAGAACCATACCTATTTTTCTTTATGGTTCTCTTTTGCTATTTAATCAAGCTGCACTCATTTGTTCCATTACATCATTTGCGTCTTTTTCAGCTTTGCTTATTTCTGTTTTATTGATGATATTTTGGTCTGAACTGTTGGATTTTCGTACTAATTTCACTTTACACATATTGTACAACACCCCTACAATCAGAACCATATTCTCTATAATAAGCTGTTCTTCCATTGATAGATTATGCCAATTTACACGTTTTTCACTATACGACTCAATAATATTCCGCATTTTAGTAAGTTGTTTCAAATACAATGAGCGCATACGCAATAATGTAGCATTGTATCTTTCAGCAGTTCTTTGCAAATCATAAAGATAGTTGCATATGTCATTGATTTTTCGTTCATTAGAAATCATTTGTTCCCATGCTTCATCCGCTTTACTTGAAAGTTTAGAACCTGTACAGCTAAATATGACACCTCCAACTAATAAACCTACACCTAATGTTGCAGCACCTAAAATCGTAGTACCTAAAGCTATCCCACCACCTCCTGCAGCAAGTGAACCGCCACCAAGAGCAGCAAGAGTTGCATTAGTTGCAGCAGCTCCACTTAAAGCAGAAATTGCAGTTCCTGTTGAAGCCGTACCAAGAGCCATGACAGCAGCCGTTGTTGCACCTGATGCAGCAAATCCTCCAGCTGTACCTAAAGCAGCTCCACTTAAACCTCCAACAAGAACACTTGCTCCGACAGATGCTTTCTTGATTTCTTCACCTTCAAATTTTGGTATTGATACATTTCCAATTTTTACGTCTGCAAACTCAGGACGATTCTTAATCCGCTCAAACAAATCGGAGAATTGTTGAAATTCGGAAAGGACTTTCATTTCATTCTCCCCCAAAACGTCCATAGTCCTGCAAGCACTTTGATTCATCCTTTCAAGACGAGCATTGTTTGAATTATTCCGTTTTTGAGCCTCTTTTAACTTATCATTGGCTTGTTTCATCTTGACACCGCCATGAATTCCTAAGCCGACACCTGTTGTTCCTGCAACAGCGGCAGCTATTCCTAAAATCAATGGTAATGGCATAGTTATTCTCCTTTCTCTACTAAATTGACTAATGACATATAAGCAGCTACATAAGCATCTTCCAAATTGATAGCTTGCTCTATAAAAGCTTTATCAAATTCAAAAGCATCTGCCAGCTGTTGTACTAATGCCTTTTCTTCAGTGGCATAATTTCCATCAGCAAACGCCAATGCCAGTAACTCTAAAAAGATAATTCGTTTTGTTTGAGGTGTCGAAGTCATAGCAAATTCCTTAATGATACTATCAACATCACATTGTTCATCTAAGTTGCAAATAGGAATTAGCATTTCATTAGCATAAGCAGACAAAATCTGCTTTTCAGATTCTTCAACAACGCCATCTGCCTTTATTACCGCAACGGCAAGTTTCATGAAATTATCCTTTTCTGTAGGATTCAGTGAATTTAAAAACATAGCTCTTTATTTTTTAGTTTGTTACATATTTCATAGTTGAGTTTGTAAAACTCATCACGAGTGTATTTCTCTTTGAAAAATTGTTCGTAGCAATTGTCTATCCGACAAAACAAAGGCCTATCTTCATAAATACTGCACAGATTTCCTTTTAGGTATTTGCAAATACCATCGCCTCTATCTAACTCAGCATAAATTGATATACCTTTGAGATGTCTGCAACATTCTCCGCACTTATCACATTCAAACATCAGCAGAATTTTAATTTGCTGTTAGGATCTGCCATAAAAGAATCCATGTCTTTATGGTTTCCAATCGGTGAATTAATCTCTAATCGTTTACATACAGTTCGCAAGGCAAAATTCAGTTCTTGCTCATTGGCCGCATCCTCTAAAATAGATACAGCCTCACTATAAGACTGGGCTTCCTTTTGGAATGCAGCCAAATCTATATTCATCAGTTTGGCGCAATATTCTTCTAACAGCCGTGCTTGTGTTCGATAATATACTACAATATCATCAACAGTCGGAATTGAATTAAGCACTTGCACAATTTTATTGACGGCGGAATTTCTGTCCAAAAGATATAACAACGAACAACTCAATATGCCTGTAACAAGTGTGCCGCAGAATGTTTGTACAATATCTCCAACAACAGGAATTGCCGCAACACCTGTTTTAGCAATCAAATCGCCAACCATTGTACCTGCAACAACGCTGGATCCTGTTGCTATAATTTTTGCAGCCGCCCTAAACCTCTCTCCGAAAGGAAGAAAGTCGGGATTAAACAATAGAATTTTTGTCGCTTCAACCAACGAAGCCCACGATTGCCGGATAATCCTCACCACATTCTTAGCCGTAGTAAAGAATATATTACAAAGCGTTGTGGTCAAAGAAGCCAAGACTCCTCCAACTGCGCCTTCTATGAATTTATGCCATAGTTCTTTATATTTGAGCTTGGCATTTTCCAAACCTCTTTTAACTCCCAAAGCTATGCTGTTAAACAAGGCTTTACCATCTTCTTTCCCTTGTTTTATTTCATCACGAACAGCAAACCAAATTTCACTAAAGACCAAGCCGAGCGCTTGACGTAATCCCATAGCCACGCCAACCTTACCAGCAGCTTTAGCTGTGTCCTTGAAAAAGGCTGAACTTGTATAGTAAGCTCGGTTGATTTTTTCATTATAGGCTTTTCTTGCCTGTTTGTCTTTTTCAAGCATTCTTTTTTTTGTTTCCTCGTCAAGTTCGGGATGGGATTCAATATATTCTTGAATGCTCTTGTCTTGCATAGAAGCGTTTAAGCTCTTATTGGTCCAAGCAAAATTATCTTCAGAATCAGCAAGTTCTTTTCCATTCAGTCCTGATAAAAGACGCCCTCTATCTTCATGTATTTCTTTTGCTGCAATTATATGGTCTAATTCTGCTTTTTTATTTGGTGGTATAGATTTTGTATGCCCATAAAAACCTATATCTTCATTGGTATATTCATCTTTTATATTTTTTCCTGTAGCTTGCCACTGTTCTCTTGCCTCGTGTTTCTTTTGCTGAAAATTACCCCCTTTATGATAGGCTACACCATCATAATTACCCTTATTGTTATAAGTTTCTTCATTCTTCTTGTTTTTATAGTGCATTTGTTCGTCCTTACCAATCTGCCGCACGTTATGAATTGTATCAACATCACCTCCATGCTGGTCACTCACTAAGAAGTCAAGTCCAAATGATGTAATAAGACTTTGTATAACAACACGCTCATACTGTTCAAATATGCTATTATACACATTTGCTTCAGCATCATAACTCCCATCAATTTGTTTCACAAAATTTTCAGCCATATATAATCTCCTTTATTAAACCACGAAGCGTGGAACTGCAATATATGTTTTGATAACGGATTGGGAAAGTCGAAAATGAA
>CAJKQX010000049.1 GCA_905202125.1 uncultured Prevotella sp. | reverse complement strand
AGTTGGTAGAGCACAACCTTGCCAAGGTTGGGGTCGCGGGTTCGAGTCCCGTTTTCCGCTCATCCTTTATCTGAGAAACAAAATAAATCCAATGAACTTATATTTAAGATATTTTGATAAGGAAACATTAGTGACTAATGTTGATGATGCTTTGGACTTTTTACGTTCCATTCAGGAAATAGGAATGAATCCGGGACTTGAAGCAGATATCCGTGATTATGTCGCAAGTGATGTATTCTATCCTAAAAGATATAAAGTGCGACAGCGTGTTTATTTCATTATCATTAAGACGACTGCCGCCACCATGCTCGATTTCAAGCAAAAAAAGGCTGTTCTCTCCGCTTCTCCTTCCAATCAGACGAACGACAAACGTGATATGACAGCCACCGTTGTGACTCGTCTCAATGAGGAGAAACCCGGATGGTATGAAGGCTCTTTGGATTTCAAACGGGTTGTGATGATACCCTCTACCGGCAAACACGAATATCGTGACACGCATTTTGTCGTTCGCTGTAAGGCCTTGTCCGGACAGGATTGTTACAACAGAATGGTGGAACACTTACGGGCTCGTGTTGACAGCCGTTCGCAGTTCCCTTCTGCAAAAGGCAAGAATTTCCATTACAAATATCTTGGCATGTGGAAATAATTCATCAAGTGAAAAGCTAATTTTTAAATTCCTTACACATAATATGAATAAAGTGATGCTCATTGGTAATGTAGGCAAGGATCCCGATGTGAGATATTACGATGCCGATCAGGCCGTGGCTCAGTTTCCGTTGGCTACGACAGAGCGGGGATACACTTTGCAAAACGGCACTAAAGTGCCTGAACATACCGATTGGCATAATATCGTATTGTGGAAAGGGTTGGCTAAAGTGGCTGAAAAGTATGTGCACAAAGGTGATAAGATTTATATCGAAGGGCGCATACGCTATCGCAATTATGACGACCAGAAGGGCCAGCGCCGTTATGTGACGGAAATTTATGCTGAGAATATGGAAATCCTTTCAACGCGCTCATCACAGCCATCTTCGTCTCAGACTACAGCCAAAACAAATACTACACCCGGGATTAACAGTACAGACAACAAAGAAGAACTACCGTTCTAAATTTTAAAACAGACAAGTTTTGGATATTGCACCAATCATAGATTCATTGTCGGATATTCAGTTCATGACGCCGACATTCGGAGTAATATTAGCATCGTTATTAGCAATTGCTCTTCTTTATGTTTCGGGATATGCCAGCGGTGGCGAGATCGCTTTTTTCAGCCTGTCGCCTTCGGACATATCTGAAATCAATTCAAGTAAAGATCCCAATGATCAGAAAATAGACCAATTGCGCAATGACAGTGAGCGTACATTGGCTACAATATTGATTACCAACAACTTTGTCAATGTGACAATCATCATGTTGTGCAACTATGTCTTTGAGAGGATAATCTATTTTGGACCGAAGGCTTATTGGCTTCAGATACTGTGCATCACTGTTTTGTTGACGTTCCTCCTGCTTTTGTTTGGTGAGATAATGCCAAAAGTATACAGTCGGCAAAATCCCATCAGGTTCTGCCGCAAGACGGTCAATGGCATAATGTTTTTCCGTAGACTGTTTTGGCCGTTGGCTACGATACTTCTGCGAAGCGGTATTCTCGCCGAAAGAGTGGTGCAGAAAGAGAATATCGCCCTCAGTGTGGATGATCTCGAGCAGGCTCTTGAACTTACGGATAAGGAGGAAATCAAGGACGAACAGAGCATATTGCAGGGTATCATACGTTTTGGAGACGAGACGGTAAAGGAGATTATGACCAGCCGTCAGGATATTGTTGCCATTGATATCAAGAGCAGTTACTCCGATGTGATGAGTTCAGTTGTCGAGAACAATTACAGCCGCATACCGGTTTATCAGGATACCTCGGACAACATACGTGGAATATTGTATATCAAGGATCTTCTGCCACATCTGTCTAAACCTTCCACTTTCCGTTGGCAGACGCTCATCCGACCGCCTTTCTTCGTTCCGGAGACAAAGAAAATCGATGATCTCATGCGTGAATTTCAGAAGAACAAGACCCACATGGCCATTGTTGTCGATGAGTTTGGTGGAACCAGCGGCCTTATCACTTTGGAGGATATCCTTGAAGAAATAGTCGGCGAAATCAACGATGAGTATGATGACGATGGCATCACATATTCCAAAATCAATTACAATACATATATTTTTGAAGGCAAAACTCTTCTCAGCGATTTCTGCCGTACGCTCAATATCGACAACGACGAGTTTGCCGATGTGGAGGGTGAGGCCGATACGCTGGCCGGAATGTTACTCGAGATGAAGGGCGATTTTCCCAGTATCCACGAGAAGATAGAGTATCGCAATTACTCGTTTGAGATTGTTGGCATTGATGAGCGTCGCATAAGCAAGATCAAGGTTATCATCAACAATCCGTCTACCCAGAATTAATCAAAAGTGTAAATGTCACTCCTCTCTATCGAAAAACTCTCGTCCGACGTGACACTTGGAATATGGCGGATTGACGAGGAGATCGAACAGTTCGCCATTTTCTCCGTCTGTCCCCGACTGAAAGAGGTCGTTTCGTCCCTCGGCAGCAAGTCGAGGCAGAGTGAGACACTCGCCGTATACTCGCTCCTGTATGCCATGACGGGCGACCCTACACTTGTCATCGGCCACACACCACAGGGCCGTCCGCTGCTCGACAACTACAATATCAGTATCAGCCATACACGTGGTTTCGCCGCAGTCATCCTCTCGCGCCATAATGATGTGGCTGTCGACATAGAGTATATCAGCGACCGCGTAGACAGAATCACATCCCATTTCATGCGTACCGACGAGCCTGCCGCTACCACCGTGGAGCGTCTCGTCATTTGGTGTGCCAAAGAGACTCTGTACAAATACCATTCCGCCCAGAACCTGAGATTCTCCGAGATGCGCGTCCACATGTCCGGCACATACCCTTCGGGAAGCGTTCGTGCCGACAATCTCCGTACCGGTACGGCATTGAAAATCAATTATAATATCAATCAGGATTTTATCATCACATACGCATATTAATGAAAAACAGCCCACAGACAGAATCCGTAGGCTGTTTTTCATTAATATTTCTTCTATGTCCTTTGACTTTTATTTTATCATATCCACCGAACGTTTGAGGAACGAGTCGAGCGCGGCACCTTTGAGCATACCGTTCTGCAACAGTGCAAGGTCGATGAGCTGATGCACAATGTTGTTGCCTTTGGCGTAGTCGGCAATGATTTGCTTCTTCTTGTCACGCTGTTCTTTCACGGCGTTCTCCGTATTCTTCACATCATTCTTCTCCTCCTCGCTGATTTCGTCCTGCTTCTTATCCTTCTGCATCTGATGCAGGGCTGAGAGTCGGGCTTCCATTCCCTTTATTTCGCTCTCGATAGGTTTCAGCGCTTCGGCACACTTGCCAGTCTCGTCGTCGAGCACATCCTTTATCAGTTGATGGTCGCTGTTCAGCACGATGGTGTACATGTCGGGCATCTGGGCATAGAATGCCATGCCTGCCTGATATTTGCTCATATCCTTCATTCGGCGCATGTATTCGCTCTGAGTGATGATTACCGGCATTGCCTCTTGACCGAGAGCCTGCACCTCCACGCTAAATTCTATCTTGTCCAGTTTGGGCATCTGCGAGCTGAATACCTCTGACAGATTGTCACAACTGTTCTTGTCCAGTTCAGACTCTTTATCCTCTTCTTTCACTATCAGACGACTGATGATATCGCTGTCCACGCGTGTGAAACGCGTCTTTTCCATCTTCTGTTCGAGCATCGACACCATCGGAACATCCAGCTGTCCGTCGAGCAGCAGCACACTGTAACCCTTCTCCTTTGCGGCTTCGATGTAGCTGTACTGGCTCTCTTTGTCGTTGGCGTACAGATAGATGAGTTGTCCGTCCTTGTCCGTCTGATTGTCTTTTGTCAATGTCTTGTATTCATCGTATGTGAAATGTTTGCCGTCTACATCTTTCAGCAGTGCGAAATCCTTCGCACGGTCGTAGAAATCGTTCTGCGACAGCATGCCGTAGTGGATGAACAGTTTCAGATCGTCCCATTTTTCCTCATACTCCTTGCGGTTTTCGGTGAATATGCTGTTGAGGCGGTCGGCCACTTTCTTTGTGATGTAAGTAGAAATTTTCTTCACGTTGGCGTCGCTCTGCAGATATGAGCGGCTCACGTTCAGAGGGATATCCGGTGAGTCTATCACGCCATGAAGCAACGTCAGAAATTCAGGAACGATGCCCTCCACTTGGTCTGTCACAAACACCTGGTTGCAGTAGAGCTGTATCTTGTTGCGCTGCAATTCGATATTGGATTTCACGCGGGGGAAATACAAGATACCCGTGAGGTTGAACGGATAGTCCACATTCAGATGAATCCAGAACAGCGGCTCGTCCTGCATGGGGTATAGTGTGCGATAGAATGATTTGTAATCTTCGTCCTTGAGTGTGCTCGGAGTCTTGGTCCAGAGCGGCTCCACGTTGTTGATGATGTTGTCCTCGTCGGTATCCACCTGCTTGCCGTCCTTCCATTCGGTCTTTTTGCCGAATGCCACGGGCACGGCCATGAACTTGCAATATTTGTTGAGCAGTTCTTCTATTTTGTATTTGTCGAGAAATTCCTTGCAGTCATCGTCTATATGAAGGATGATATCTGATCCGCGTCCATCCTTCTCCACCTCGCTTATCTCGTATGCCGGACTGCCGTCGCAGCTCCATTTCACAGCTTTGGCTCCCTCTTTGTAACTGCGTGTCACGATCTCCACCTTCTTGCTCACCATGAACGAAGAGTAGAATCCCAGACCGAAATGTCCGATTATGGCGTTTGCGTTGTCCTTGTATTTGTCTAAGAAATCGTTTACGCCCGAGAAAGCAATCTGGTTGATATATTTCTCTATTTCCTCTTCGGTCATTCCGATACCGTTGTCGCTTATGGTCAGTGTGCCTTTGTCGGCGTCGAGGCTCACCCTTACGGTAAGGTCGCCCAGATCACCTTTGAAATCGCCGCGCTCGGCCAGTGTCTTGATTTTTTGTGTAGCGTCCACGGCATTCGACACCATCTCGCGTAGGAATATTTCGTGATCCGAATAAAGAAATTTTTTGATGACGGGGAATATATTCTCGGTTGTAACCCCGATATTACCTTTCTGCATGATTTATATTGTTTTTTGTTGTGTTTATACGTTTTCATTCATACTCTTGCAAATTGTGTGCCAAATGTTGATATTATCATGCCCGGCTGCTCGCAATTTTGAAATGAATTTGCGAAAGGAATCCTTTGAACTTGTGAAACGAAATCTTTGAGCCTCTGAAACGAACCTTTTCGAAAACCAAAAGGAACCTTTTCGCAAAATGGAAAAGGTTCCTTTGGTAATATGTTGAAAATCAATTGATTGTCGTTTTTATTCGCAGTGAGATACCATTTGGGCTGAATCGTGTGTCCCGGTCAACTCATCGCCATGTCGTGCAGTATCTCTGCGAGGGTGGGGTGTATGTGGATGATGTCTCTGAGTTGCTGCGTTGTGGCTTGCGAATTCATCAAGACGGTGATTTCCTGTACCATATCCGACGCATGTGCGCCGAATACATGACATCCGATGATGTGGTTCTCGTTGTCGGTGATAAGTTTTATCATTCCGTCGGTCTCGTTCATCGCGAGTGCTTTGCCGTTGGCCCGATAGAATCCTTTGCGACAACTGTATTCCAATCCGAGTGTTTTGCATTGGTCCTCGCTCAGTCCTACCGACGCCGCCTCGGGGTTGGTGAATATTGCCGACGGCATAATCTCGTGCCTGATATCGTCCTGTCGGCCCAGTATTCTGTTGACAACGTGCAGTCCCTGGAACGTAGCCGCGTGGGCGAGCATACATTTTCCGTTGACGTCGCCGATGGCATACACGTGTTCCACGTTGGTTGCGAAATGCTCGTCGGTGTGTATTCCTTTCTTGTCAAACGATATGTCTGTATTCTCGAGTGCCAGTTCCGCGGTGTTTGCCCGTCGTCCGGTGGCCACAAGCACCATGTCGGCAAAGGTCTCCGAGGTCTTGCCTTTCTTGTCGAATGTCACTTTGAGAAGTCTTTTGCCGCTCTCCTCGTCCACATGTTCTGATATACGGCTCACCGCCGATTGCATATAGAAGTTTACACCTCTGCGTGCTATCGTCTGTCTCAAGCGTTTGGCTATGTCGCTATCGAGAGTGGGCAAGGTTTCTTTTAGAAATTCAATCACGGTGACTTCCGAGCCGAAACTATTGTATATCGACGCAAACTCCATGCCTATCACGCCTGCTCCGATGATGCAAAGGCGCTCGGGGCGGGTGGTCGTGTCGAGCATCTCGGTAGACGAAACCACTCCTTCCAGCTTGATGCCCTCTATCGGCGGCATGGCCGAAACAGAGCCTGTGGCTATGATGATGTTGTCGGCTGTATATTCATTGCCGCCGGCCACGATGGTCCTGTTGTCTTTGAATGCTGCTTTCTCGCGTACAAACGTTATGCCGGGTGTCTTCATGAGAGTCTCTATGCCGCCGCGCAATTGAGCCACCACCTCGTCTTTCCGCGCTTTCACTTTGCCGAAATCGAAGGTGTAGTTCATATTGTCCAACCCGAAAGTGTCGGCCTCTGTCAGCGTGTCCAATAGCTCGGCGTTGCGGCAGAGTGTCTTTGTCGGTATGCAGCCGCAGTTCAGACATGTGCCGCCGGGTTCGCCGCTCTCGAAGATAGTGACCGTCAGACCATTTGTGGCAGCGTAGTGGGCGGCTCTGTATCCGCCCGGTCCGCTACCTATTATTATAATATCTGATGTCTTTGTCATGCTTCCTGTTTTTCAGCTTTCAACTGTTTGTATGTCAGCACGGGATGTTTGGCCGCCTGCACATCGTCCACACGTCCTATGGGCGTGTTGTGTGGAGCTGTCTTGACCAGATCGGGTGTCTCGGCAGCCTCTTTGGCTATGCATCGCATCACGTTGATAAATTCGTCCAGCGTCTCCTTGCTCTCGTTCTCGGTCGGTTCGATCATCATCGACTCATGGAAGAGAAGCGGGAAATATATCGTCGGAGCATGATAACCGTAGTCCAACAGACGCTTGGCTATGTCCATCGTTGTCACGCCTGTGCTCTTGTCTTTCAATCCGTCGAACATGAACTCGTGCTTGCACACACGGTCGATGGGCAGTTCGTATATGTCCTTGAGCGACTCCTTGATGTAGTTGGCGTTGAGTGTGGCGAGCGGACCCACCATCTTCAGATTTTCCTTGCCCAGTGACAATATGTAGGCGTATGCGCGCAGCATCACGGCGTAGTTGCCGAAAAATTCGCCAACGGCGATGCTCTCATCGTTGTTTTTTATCTCATATCCGCGGTCTGTTTTCACCACCTTCGGTTGTGGCAGGAACTGCTCGAGTCCCTTGCCCACGCCTACCGGACCTGAACCCGGGCCGCCTCCGCCGTGCGGCGTGGAGAATGTCTTGTGCAGATTTATGTGCATCACGTCGAAACCCATGTCGCCAGGACGACACATGCCGAGCATAGGATTGAGGTTGGCTCCGTCGTAGTACATGAGTGCTCCGCATTCGTGTACCATCTTGGCAATCTCGGGTATCTCTGTCTCGAAGAGACCGAGAGTGTTGGGATTGGTCATCATCATGCCAGCTATCGTGTCGTCGAGCAGACTCTCGAGGTCGTTCACGTCCACTATACCGTCGGCCGTGCTCTTCACTTCAACCACCTCCAGACCGCACACTGCGGCCGAGGCGGGGTTGGTGCCGTGGGCCGAGTCGGGCACTATCACTTTGGTGCGTTTATGGTCGCCGCGGCTCTGATGATACGCCCGGATGATCATGAGACCTGTCAGCTCGCCGTGAGCACCGGCAAACGGATTGAGCGTGAACTCGCTCAGGCCTGTTATCTCCGACAGTGTTTGCTGCATGTTGTAGTACGCCTCGAGTGCGCCCTGGCATGTTTCGGCAGGTTGCAGCGGGTGTAGTCCTGCAAAACGGGGCATCGATGCTATCTCCTCGTTTATCACGGGGTTGTATTTCATCGTGCAACTGCCTAAGGGATAGAAACCGTTGTTCACGCCGAAATTGTTCTCGCTATGGTTGGTGTAGTGTCTCACCACGGTCATCTCGTCGCACTCCGGCATCTCGGCATCGTTCGCCCTGAGCACCTGTGCATCCGGTGTGTAGTCGCCAAATCTGTTTTCCGGCAGGGTGTAACCTCTGCGTCCGGGATGCGACAATTCAAAAATCAGATTTCCATACAATTTGTTGTTCATACTGTTTCCTCCTTTACGATATTGACCAGTGTGTCGATTTCTTCCTTAGTACGTTTCTCGGTGACGGCGAACATCAGTGTGTTGTCACCGGTCTTGATGCCTCCGAGATATCCATGATCGATGAAACGTCTCTGCAGTTCATCTATATCGCCGCCGGTGTATTTCACACAGAACTCATTGAAGAATTCTCTGCCCTCGAATGCGGGAGCGAATTTTCCGGTCTTGATGAGCTCGTCGTGCAGATAGTGAGCACCTGCATACGACAACTGAGCGGCCTCTTTGAGTCCCTCTTTGCCCATGAGCGACATGTAGATGGTGACAAACAGGGCCATCAGACTCTCGTTGGAGCAGATGTTGGATGTGGCTTTCTGTCGGCGGATATGCTGTTCGCGCGCTTGCAGTGTGAGCACGAACACGCGCCGGCCGTTGCTGTCAGTCGTCTTGCCCACGATGCGTCCCGGCATCTTGCGCATCAGTTTCTCTGTGCAGCACATATATCCCACTGACGGACCGCCGAAGCTCATGGGTATTCCGAGCGACTGTCCGTCACCCACGGCGATGTCGGCTCCCCATTCGCCGGGAGTCTTCAGCAGAGCCAGGTCGGCTGCTACACTGTTCATTATCAGCAATGCTTTCGATGCATGACACGTATCGGCATAGCCCGAGTAGTCCTCGATGATGCCGAAATAGTTGGGTTGCTGCACTATGACACCGGCCACGCCGCCCTCAGCCAACTTGCTTTCCATGTCCTGCTTGTCGGTTGCGCCGTTGTCGCTCTTTATCATCTCGATGTCGATGCCGTGGAAATGAGCATACGTGCGCACCACTTTCACGATTTTCGGGTCGACCGTCGACGATACCAGTATCTTGTCCGTCTTCTTCGTCGATGCTATTGCCATGATGGCAGCCTCGGCCGTTGCGGTGCTGCCGTCGTACATAGAGGCGTTGGAGATGAACATGCCTGTGAGCTCGGCCATCATGCTTTGATATTCAAAAATGTAATGCAGTGTGCCCTGTGATACCTCCGCCTGATACGGAGTGTAACTTGTGAGGTATTCCGAACGGCTGATGATGCTCGGTATGACTGCCGGTGTGTAGTGGTCGTATATGCCTGCTCCGGCAAATACCGTTAGCAGTTGGTTTCGGGAGCAGAGCTGTTCGAAATATCGGCGTAGTTCCAATTCGCTTTTTGCCGGTGCCAGATCATATTCGTTTTTGAAACGTATGCACTCCGGTACATCGGCATATAATTCGTCGAGAGATGTCATTCCGGCCTTCGCCAGCATCTCGGCGATCTCCTCCCGGGTATGAGGAAAATACTTGAATGCCATGAGTTGTAATATTAAGTAGGTTTCTAAAATTAAAGGGAAATTCACAATTCCGTTGTGGAGTATCATGAATTTCCCTGTCGATTGTTATTTCTCGCAGAATTTGCTGTAAGCCTCTGCGTCCATCAGATTTTCCAGTTCGGCCTTGTCGGAGAGTTCCACCTTGATGATCCAGTTGCCGAAGGCGTCCTGATTGATCAGTTCGGGAGTGTCCTCGAGAGCCTCGTTCACCTCAACCACGGTGCCTGATACGGGCGAGATAAGGTCGCTGGCAGCCTTTACGCTTTCCACAGCGCCGAAGTCTTCGCCTGCTTCCACCTCATCGTCTACATCGGGCATGTCCACGTAAACGACGTTACCCAGAGCATCCTGTGCATAATCTGTGATACCTACGAAGCCGTAATCGCCTTCTACTTTTACAAACTCGTGTGACTCTGAATAGTAGAGTCCTTCAATAACTTTTGCCATATTCTTGTTGTTTTTGTTTAATATTTATGTTCGTTTTTGTTTCTTTCAGGACGATATATGAACTTATACACGATATTCCGGATATCGTAAATGACTTATTTTTTATAATGCTTGTCGTAGAATTTCTTCTTTATGACAGTGCCGGGGAATGTCTTTTTTCTGATTTTTATTTCCACCTCGGTGCCAAGTTTTGCAAATTCGGTGTCGATGAGAGCCATGCACACACTCTTGTCAGTGGAGATGGAGTGGTAGCCGGTGGTCACTGTTCCAATCTCGCGTTCACCGCTCATCACGGCGTAACCATGTCGGGGTATGGCGCGGTCGTGCAGTTCAATGCCCACGATTTTTTGTTTCGTGCCGTTGGCTTTTTGTTCGGAAATGGCCTCCTTGCCTATGAACTCAGGTTTGTCGAGCTTGCAGAACATGCTGAGGCCGGCCATCACGGGCGATATCTCGTCCGACAGTTCGTCGCCATAGAGTGGCAGTCCCACCTCGAAACGCAGTGTGTCGCGACATCCCAGTCCGCAAGGCTTGCAGCGGCCGCAGTCCATCAGCTTATCCCAATTCTTGCGTATGAACTCGTGGCTGCCGTATATCTCGAATCCGTCTTCGCCCGTGTAGCCCGTGCGGCTGATGATGATGGCTTCGCCGTCGATGTTGATGGTCTTGGTGGTATAGAAAGCCAGTTCGGCGCAAGTCAGTCCCAGCACCTCTTCCACCACTTTCTCCGCATTGGGACCCTGCACAGCCAGCTGTCCGTAGGTGTCCGAGCGGTTCACCAGCTCGATATCAAATCCCTCGGCATTCTGCTCCATCCACGCCACATCCTTGTCAATGTTGGCGGCGTTGATGACGATGAAGAAATCGTTTTCGCCCATCTTGTAGACCAGCAGGTCATCCACAGTGCCACCGTTGGGATACAGCATCATGCCGTAGTATATCTTGCCTGTCGGAGCGTTGGTTATGTCGTTTGTGAATATATGGTTCACGTATCTCTCGGCGTCCTTGCCCTTGACGGTCACTTCGCCCATGTGAGACACATCGAACACACCGCAGTCATTGCGCACGGCATTGTGCTCATCGATGATTGTTGAATATTGTATCGGCATGTCGAAACCACCGAACGGCTGCATCAGTGCGCCCAAAGCCACGTGTTTGTCGTGCAGACATGTTTTTTTATTTTCCATGATTTTATATGTTTATGTTGTTAGTATCGGCTTGTTGTCAGAGATTATCAGTCTTACGAGATCGTCTTTTTTCAGATGCGGTATGATGTCGTCGATGTTGTCTGGTAGGGCGTCGGCTATGGCCACGGGGTCGAGCGCGACGTTCTTCAGGGGGTTGATGATGGCCCGGTCGATGTCTCCCGCCATGAAGAAATCTCCTGCTATGTTGATCGATTTGATGATGTTGTTTTTCAGTTCCATCCTCACTTCAAACTCTCCGATGCCTTCTATGCGCTGTCGGCGTGTGATGTTGCAGCGCGGATTGTTGCCGTAGATGAAATCGGGCGTGAGATATTCTTTTTCTATCTCCCGTATTTGTTGGATGTCATCGGGCCCGAGTGTTATCTCGTCGTCGCACAGGTGTTGGCGCATGAACATCTTGAACTCGTTTATGTCCAGACTGATGTAGTCCTTGAGCAGTGTGATGTGCTGTCTCACGCTCTGTATTCCCTTGCTTATGAGTTTCTCCTCCGAGGGAGTGATGCTTGCCACCATGTTTCTCATGTCCGTGTCGTAGAGCATGGTGCCATGCACGATGCTGCGTCCGGGAATATGGTAAAAGGCGTTGCCCGACACTTTGCGGTCGCCTATCATGATGTCGTTGCGTCCGCTGGGACGGGCCTCCACTCCCAGTTTGTGGAGCATCAGAACAATCATGTTGATGTATCTGTTGAATGTGAAATTCACATTCTCCTCTTTCGTGATGTACGAGAGCATGATGTTGTTCCGGTCGGCATACACACATCCGCCGCCGCTTTTGCGCCGAAAAGTCTTTATGCCGTGCTCGCGACAGTAGTCCAGATTCACCTCGTTGGCTATGAGTTGGTTGCGTCCGAAAATCACTGTCGGGTCCACCTGCCACATGAAGAAATAGTCATCGCCCTCCATATTGCGCGCGATATATTCCTCGGCGGCAAGATAGAATACGAGCTGTTCGTCATTCTTAGGCAGATGGATGTAAGTCATCATTTATTTTAGTTTAAAGTAATATGGATCGTGTCGTAAGGTCTTCTTTCCCAACCTGCTATCAAGTACTTTGTAGGGGAGCGTTCGACCCCGGTTTTATCAATGTGTATTTGAATGGTCGGAGTGTCGCTTTCCTCTTGCAAAGATAGTCAATTAATCCCTGTCAGCATCATAACAAATACTAAATTTTCAGACAAAATTATTAATTATTTCAGTTTGTCGATTCCTCTTCCCGTTTGGGTTGGTATTTCGTATAATTATACATTTAGCTTGCATATTTATACATAAAATTTCTTCCAAACTCTCTGAGAATAGCATCATTTCGGACGAAGGATTTCTTTTCTGAAAATATCGCAGTATTTCGATGGTTGATTTAATTTATTGATAATCAGTTGTGTCGTTCGTTTTTTGACTTGAACATTTACATCTTTTAACATGAAATCATGCAAATTTTGGCAAAAATCGTACAAAATCGTGTTTCAAAAGAGCCTAACTTGGAGTGCAAAAGGGGCCCTTTTGCATTCTAAAAGGGTTCCTTTTGCATGACGAAAGGGCCCCTTTTGGAATTTTGATGTGTTACGGTGGGGTGATAACATGTGTTTTTCGGCCCCCATCTTTCTATTTTGCGATTTTGTTTTGTCAAAATTTTTTACTTTTTGCTTTGCATATTTATGCAATTACGTGCTTGCTTTTGCCGCTGTACTCATTGATGTGCAGCTTGAGAATATCGACGCGATGAAAACTTTTCTCGGAGTACATCATACCCTTTTCCACGTATTCGGGCGATAGTTTTTGTATGAGCAGGCGGATGGCCGAACGCCGTTCGTCATCGTTGTCTACAAGTTGGATGGTACCTTTGAGGACAATGCTTTCATATTCGGTGGTGAACTGTTGGGGCAAGAGGTTGACCCGTCCCACGATGCAAAACGAGGCGTTGGCATTGTGGCGGATGATTTCCAGCTTTCTGCCTTCGGGCGCACAGTGTATATATAAGTTATCGTTTTCGTCCCACACGTAGTTCAGAGGTATGCCGTAGGGAGTGCCGTCGGTGGCGCAGATCGACAGTACTCCGTATTCGGCGTTGCGGAGCAAGCGGTTGGCACGGTCGTTGTCGAGCAGACGGTCTTGGCGGCGTATGTGGCTGTTGTCGTATTTCATAGGTTTTATCATTGTCTTTTAGAATATAACGCACGCCCACGGATTTTTATTGCAATGGTCGAATGATATGTGATACGCCACGGGAAAACAGACGAAAAACTTTGTGCGGTACTAAAAAAAAGACTACATTTGTAGTAATGAAACATATAAGCAGTAAAGCATGGAAATAAAACCGATAGCCACTTTCCACTCGCCGTTCTCTTCCAAATTCGGCATTCCCAAACAGAGCGGACTTGTTGAGACCTTGTGCGGACAGATAGTCTTCGAGCCGGAGTATAGAGACCGTGATGCGTTGCGCGGATTGGGCGAGTTTGATTATATATGGCTGATATGGGGCTTCTCTGCCAACCGGCATGCGGCTACGAGTCCGGTGGTGCGTCCGCCGGTGTTGGGCGGCAACACGAGGATAGGTGTCTTTGCCACACGGTCGCCCTTCCGGCCCAATGCCATAGGCTTGTCGTCGGTGCGCATATCGTCTATCGATGACGAAGCACCGGGCGGTCCGATAATCCATGTGCTCGGGGCCGACCTGATGGACGGCACTCCTATTTTCGACATCAAACCCTACATACCCTATGCCGACAGCCATGCCGATGCGCGCAGCGGTTTTGTCAGTGGGGTGGACATACGTAAGCTCAATGTCGACATACCCGCCGATATTGCCCGCAAGTTCAGTCATGAGGTGCTCGCCACATTGCGCGAGGTGCTCGAGCTTGACCCACGTCCGCGATATCAGAACAATCCGGACAAGATATACGGAATGCCCTTCGCCGGATATGATGTGCATTTCAGAGTGGAAGGAGACAATCTCCGGGTCGTGTCATTATGAAAAGGGTAGTGTATAAATTAACCCCAAATCGCATTAGACCGACAATGGGCATGAATGTTAGTTATTGTATAATCTCCAAAACAGCAATGAACTCTAAAGACGATTTGGGTTAAAATGAAAGAGTCTGTATCAAACAATTATGTCCTGATACAGACTCATAAGCTTCGTTAGGTTATGTTTATTTCAGAGGGTTCCAGCCCTGAGCCTTGAGTTCAAACTCGTTGTTGTCGAACGTGACGAGCATCTGTCCCAACTCCGGTCGGGTGATATGGCCTATCAGTTTGACACCCTCTATGGACTCTATCTTCTCGTGGTCGCCTATCGGGACGGTGAACAGCAGTTCGTAGTCCTCGCCACCGTTCAGTGCACACGTACTCACATTCATGTTAAGTTCTTCGGCCATGACGGCAGTCTGATAGTCGATTGGCAGATTCTTCTCATATATGCGGCATCCGCATCCGCTCTGTTTGCAGATGTGCATGAGTTCGCTGCTGAGTCCGTCGCTTATGTCCATCATCGCTGTGGGCAATATGTTCTTCTCGCGCAGCTTTACAAGAATGTCGCCGCGAGCCTCGGGTTGGAGTTGTCGTTGGAGCAGATATTCCTTGCCGGCAAAGTCGGGTTGGAAATGTGCGAGTTCCTCGAGAGCGCGTTTGTTGCCTTTCTTCTTGGCCTCGTCCACCTGTTGATAGTACACGCTTTTCTCGCGCTCGAGCAGTTGCAGTCCCATGTATGCCGCTCCCAGATCGCCGCTCACGCATATCAGGTCGGTGTCTTTGGCCCCGTTGCGATATACTATTTGGTCCTTGTCGGCCTCGCCTATGCACGTGATGCTTATTGCCAGTCCGGTGAAGGACGATGTGGTGTCACCGCCCACGATGTCGACTCCCCATTTGCTGCAAGCCATGTTGAGGCCGCTGTAAAACTGCTCCATGTCTTCGACAGTGAAACGTTTGCTCAGGGCTATGCTCACTATCAGCTGGCGCGGGGTGCCGTTCATGGCGAAGATATCGCTCATATTGACCATCGCCGCCTTGTATCCTAAGTGTTGAAGGTCGATATATGTGAGGTCGAAATGTACACCTTCCATCAGCATGTCTGTGGTCACGAGCACCTCCTTTTCCGGATAGTGTAGTACGGCACAGTCATCGCCGACACCCTTCAGTGTCGATGTGTTCTGTATCTTTATATTCTCGGTGAGACGGTCAATCAGACCAAACTCGCCGAGCTTTGATATTTCTGTCATACGCTTTACACCCTGTTGATCATTTCTCTCATGATTTCCGTCATCAGCGGTTGAGCCTTGTTGGCCGCGATCTGCACTTCTTCGTGGCTCACCTCTACCGGAGTATCCTCCAGACCGAGGTCGGTGATAATGCTCACACCGAATGTCTTGATGCCGCAATGATGGGCCACGATGACTTCGGGCACGGTGCTCATGCCCACGGCATCTCCACCCATGCGGTGGTACATCTTATATTCGGCCGGAGTCTCGAACGTGGGTCCCTGTACGCCCATATATACGCCGTGAACCACGCGGATACCTTTCTCCTCGGCTATGGCATCGGCCTGGGCTATCAGAGCTTTGTCGTAGGTCTCGTGCATATCGGGGAATCGTGGACCGGTGGGGAAATTCTTGCCGCGCAGCGGGTGCTCCGGGAAGAAATTGATGTGGTCGGTGATGATCATGAGGTCGCCTATCTTGAACTCCGGATTCATGCCGCCCGACGCGTTGGATACGAAGAGTGTCTTGATGCCCAGTTCGTACATCACACGGATGGGGAATGTCACTTCCTTCATGGAGTATCCCTCGTAATAATGGAAGCGTCCCTCCATGGCCATGATATCCTTGTTGCCAAGTTTTCCGAAAATCAGTTTTCCTGCATGCCCCTCAACGGTTGATACCGGAAAATTGGGTATGTCTTTGTATGAAAACTCGTAACTGTCGGTTATTTCAGATGCCAATTGGCCAAGTCCTGTGCCCAGGATGATGGCTGTTTGCGGATGGGTTGTCATCCTATCTTTCAGCCATGATGCTGTTTCTTGAATTTTTTCGTACATAGCTAATAATTTTATTGTTGAATTTCTTTTCACCGCCCAACATGAATTTGATTTTTATCGGCAGGATGAAAATATTGTTTTTCACTTCATCGTCAAGTCCGTCCACGTCCTCAAGTCTCACACTGTCTTTCTCGGTAGTGACTATCATCTTGGGTGAGGGCATGTTCTTGAAGGTGTTGTTGATGGTCTCGACGTCGGTTTTCGTGAACTGGTGATGGTCGGCGAAGGCCAGAGAGGTGATCTTGTTGGAGTAGGGTTGCAAGTCGGTGGTTATCTGCTGAGGCGATGCAATGCCTGATACCAACAGTATGTTTGTGTCCCGTTTGATGTCGGCGAGAGCTTTCTTCCTGTTGTTGAAAAGGCCGGAAAGATTGTCGTATTCGATTGTGGTGAAATACAGTTCTTGAAAAGGGAACAAGCCCAGAGCCCTTGTCAGTACTCGGTATTCCATCGGTTTGAGGTCTTTGGGACATTTTGTCACGATGACGATATCGGCTCGTGATTTGCCTGTCTGAGGCTCGCGCAGTCGGCCGGCCGGCAACAGTCGGTCGTAGGTGATGAGACGATGATAATCCACGAGCATGATGTTCATGCCGGGTTTGACGTATCGGTGCTGGAAAGCATCATCGAGCAGTATCACCTCCACGTCTTTGGTGGCATCGTCATTAATGAGATTCTCTATGCCGTTGCGGCGTTTTCGATCCACGGCAACGTATATGTTGCCGAATTTCTTCTTCATCTGATAAGGCTCATCACCAATGTCTTGCATACGTGTGTGGGCATCGGCGAGCACATAGCCACGGCTCTTACGCTTGTAGCCACGGCTCAGTACGGCCGTCCGAAATTTGTTGTCCAACAGACGGATGAGGTATTCTACATGTGGCGTCTTGCCAGTGCCGCCCACCGTGATGTTGCCCACGGAGATGACGGGGATGTCATAGGTATGGCTTTTGAGTATGCCGATGTCGAACAAGGCGTTGCGCAACTGCACTCCGAGTCCGTAAATCCAACTCAGAGGCAGCAGCCATTCGTTTATTTTTATGAAATCCCCTTCAGTTCTCATCGTACGTTCATCATAAACGGAATACGTGCCTGGAGAACCTCTCTATGATTGAGATTCTTCAACAATTCGAACGGTTCGTAATAGTCGCCGAGAGTGGCTTTGAGCTTCTCGTCAAGGTAATTGTTCTTTCCCACGGATGACAGAATCTGGTCGGTCCATGATGTTACGGCAGGGTAGTTGGCCGTATGATACTCTTGAATTTTGGCCAGTGATGCGGCTTTGGCTATCGCATCGTCCAAGCCTCCAAGTTGGTCAACAAGCTTTATCTTGATGGCATCGTTGCCAAGCCATACTCGTCCCTGAGCTATCTTCTCGATATCCTCGGTCTTCTGTTTGCGCCCGTCGGCCACACGCTGGCGGAACAGTTGGTAGCCACGGTTGACGTGAGCTTGCAGATAACCAAGTTCCTCCTCGTTGAACGGACGTGCCATGACGTTGCCGAAGGTGCTGTTGCGATTGGTCTTCACCTCGTCAAACCTCACACCGAGCTTCTGTGTGATCAGACCACTGAGGTCCGGGATGGCGGCAAAGATTCCGATGCTGCCGGTCAGGGTGTTGGGTTGAGCCACAATCCAGTTTGCCGGACAACTGATATAATAGGCGCCGGAAGCAGCATAGTCGCCCATTGATACTACGACAGGCTTTTTCTCCTTGAGCTTCATCACCTGATGCCATATCTGTTCGGATGCATAAGCATCGCCGCCGCCTGAGTTTATGCGGAGCACAACGGCTTTCACATCATCGTCCTGAGCCAGATCCTCGAGGTCCTTGCATACTTTCGAGCCCACGATGCTGTGGTCTTGCGAGTAGACAGACATCACTTCGGACTGTACGATGCTGCCGTAGGCGTAGTAAACGGCAATCTCCTTGCCCTTGTTTCTTTCTCCTTTGACGTTGCGCATATCAGCCACGCTCAGTTGGTTTATGCTTTTGTCCTTGTCTATTTTGAGCAAACCTTTGATCTTGTCTTTCACCTGATCCGAGTAGATCAGTTCGTCCACCATCTTGTATTTCTTCAGATTCTCAGCCTCTTCGAATACGATGAGGCGGTCGGCGTAGGCATTGAGCGAGTCGACACTGATGTTACGGCTCTTGCTCACGGCTGTGCAGATGTTATTCCATGCACCGTTGATGAAAGCCGTGACCTGTGTGCGGTTGGCATCGCTCATCTTGTCCTCGGTGTAGGTCTCGGTGAAACTCTTGAAGGTGCCGACCTTCACCACCTGATATTTCACACCGAATTTGGCCATCACGTCCTTGTAGAATGTAGGTTGGGAGGCCAGTCCGTGCCAGTCGAGCATTCCTTTGGGATTGATATAAACTTTGTCGGCAACCGACGAGACGTAGTAAGCGCCCTGTGTGTAGGTATCGCCGTAGGATACAATCCATTTCTTGCTCTTCTTGAAATCATCGAGAGCGTTGCGTATTTCCTGCAAAGAGGCTAAACCGGCTTGCAGTGCACCCGCCTCGATGTAAATACCTTTTATATTATCATTGTTCTTGGCTTTATTGATGGCCGAAAGTATGTTGTCAAGTCCGAGGCCGTCGGAGTCCTGTCCGAGGAACTGGTTTACGATATTGTCTTGTCCCTGTTCATCTATCACGCCGGAGAGTTGAAGAACCAGAACTGAGTTTTCGCCAACGGATTGCGTGGCCTGTCCCGAGGCAACCATACCGACAATGCTCATCAGGCCGATTGCTGCCATAATGATGCTGAACACGATAATTCCCGTGACAGTAGCAAATACTTGTTTAAAAAAATCTTTCATATCTTAATATTTTGGGTTTTCTGTTATTGAATTTTTATGATGAATATGTCTTTGAAAGGCAGAAATCTCCGATGTATCCGTGACAATCGGCATTATCTTTGTGCAAAGATAGTGTTTTTATTGAAAGAAAAGCCGTATTGATAAATTTTTATTTCGTTTATTTCACGGCTCTTTCATTTAAAAATGGCTTGCTCTTTCGAAAAAGATGTTATTTTAT
>CAJKQX010000048.1 GCA_905202125.1 uncultured Prevotella sp. | reverse complement strand
ACAACAAATATAATCTCCAAAACAGCCATGAACTCTAATGACCGATTCGGGTTTAACAAATACACATAACCCGACACGACGTTTCTCATCGGGTCAGAAAGCCCCGATTTGTTAAAATCAAAATAATTATGGGGTAAAGTGGGTTAATGTGGAGGAAAATACGTAACTTTGGGGTCTCAATTCATATTAACAATGTATAAGATGCGATTTATAGGAAACATAGAAGCCAGGATTGACGCCAAAGGCCGTGTATTTCTGCCGGCGGTGTTCCGCAAGGTGCTGCGCACGTCGGATGAGGAAGGGCTGATACTCCGCAAGGACGTGTTTCAGTCGTGTCTTGTGCTGTATCCCGAGTCGGTGTGGAATGCACAGATGGACGCCCTGCGTGCCCGTCTGAGCCGATGGAACGCCCTGCATCAGCAGATTTTCCGGCAGTTTGTGTCCGATGCCGAGACGCTGCCCATCGATGCCAACGGCCGCATACTCCTGCCCAAACGCTATCTTGCCATGTGCGGAATAGAGCGCGAGGTGAAGTTCATCGGCATGGGTGACACCATCGAGATCTGGAATATGGATATCGCCCGCACCCCGTTCATGGACGGCGCCGACTTTGGCAAAGCCCTCGAGAATATCATGTATGACGTAGAAAACAATACAGATGAAACAAGATAATATCCGACACGACAGCAATAATCAGGCCGGCGTCTACCATGTGCCTGTGCTCCTCAATGAGAGCATCGACGGACTCAATATCCGTCCGGGCGGCGTGTATGTGGACGTGACGTTCGGAGGTGGCGGTCACTCGCGCGAGATACTCTCACGGCTCAGCGGCGGTGCCCGTCTCTACGGGTTCGATCAGGATGCTGATGCCGAGAAGAACGTAGAGGGCATGGACGATGCTTTCACCTTTGTGCGCAGTAATTTCCGCTATCTGGAAAACTGGATGCGCTACTACGGCGTGGAACAGATCGACGGTCTGTTGGCCGACTTGGGCGTGTCGTCACACCATTTCGACGACGAGACCCGTGGCTTTTCCTTCCGCTTCGATGCACCGATAGATATGCGCATGAACAAACGTGCCGGTATCACCGCGGCCGATGTGCTCAACACGTACGACGAGGCGCGTCTGGCCGATGTGTTTTATCTGTATGGCGAATTGCGCCAGTCGCGCAAGATAGCGGCCGCCGTGGTGCGTGCGCGCGCATCCCGTCCCATAGCCACCACGGGTGATTTCCTCGCGGTGGTGGAACCCCTCTTCCGTCGCGAACGCGAGAAGAAAGAGATGGCCCGGCTGTTTCAGGCCCTGCGCATAGAGGTGAACCACGAGATGGACGCCCTGCACGAGATGCTGCTCTCCGCCTCGCGTCTGTTACGTCCCGGCGGACGTCTGTCTGTCATCACATACCATTCGATAGAAGACCGAATAGTGAAAAACATCATGAAGACGGGTAATGCCGACGGCAGGCAAGACAAGGATTTCTATGGCCGCGTCAATTCGCCATTCGTCCCGGTCAACAACAAGGTCATCGTGCCGGGTGATGAGGAGCAGCAGATCAATCCGCGCAGTCGCAGCGCAAAACTCAGAATAGCAGAGAAAAAATGAAAGAAGACAATAAAGAACAGACGCCCGACGCGCGTCAGATACTCGAGACATTGGCCACACGCGCCGCCGAGACGGATGCACAGACTGATGCCCGCCAAAGCTCCGTCGCCGAAAAGCCGCAGCCGAAGGAATCTGCCGGCACCGCTGCTTCTGCCGACAAGTCGATGCACGATGCCGATGCACCCACGCTGCGCGAGGTCATACAGGAGCAGGCTACGGAGGATGAGAGACCGCAGTCAAAGACTTTCACTCTCTCCAAGATTCTCGGAGGCGAGGTGCTCAGCACACTGACCATCCGCAAGCAGATATGGCTGTTGTTGCTCATCACATTCTTCATCATCGTGTATATCTCCAACCGATACAGCTGTCAGCAATATCTCATCGAGATAGACAATCTCAACACCAAGTTGCAGGACGCCAAGTACAAAGCCCTCTCAAGCAGCAGCATGCTCACCGAGATGAGCCGCGAGAGCAAGGTGCTGGAAATGCTGCGGACCAACAAGGACAGTCTGTTGCACATATCCACCCAACCGCCGTTTAAGATAAACGTACCGAAAGAATGAGCAAGTTTGAAAACAAAAAGATAATACCCCGTTATAATTTCATTGCCATACTGATGACGATTATCTCGATCATCATCATCGGCAAGATATTTTATATCATGACGGTCAAGCGCGACTACTGGATGGAAGTGGCCGACAGGGTGAAAGTGGACAGCGTGGCCGTCAAACCCATCCGTGGCAATATCCTCAGTTGCGATGGACTGCTCATGGCCTCGTCCCTGCCCGAATACAAGTTGTACATGGACTTTCAGGCCCTGCGCACGGCGAAGAACGACTCGCTGTGGGAGGCCAAGCTCGACTCGATATGTCAGGGGCTCAACTATATCTTCCCCGAGAAGAAAGCGTCCGAATTCAAACTGTATCTGGAGGAAGGACGCAAGAAGCAAAGCCGCCACTGGGCGGTGTGGCCCAAACGCGTGAACTACAACACGTATGTGGAGGTGAAGGCCCTGCCCGTCTTCAACATGAAGCAGAAATACAAGAGCGGATTCCATTGCGAGGAGTTCAATGCCCGCAAACGCGCCTACGGATCGCTGGCCGGACGTACGCTCGGCGAGCTGTACGGTTCGAAAGACTCGGCCCGCTACGGACTCGAACTGTCCTACGACTCGGTGCTGCGCGGCACGGACGGCATCACCCACCGGCGCAAGGTGCTCAACAAGTATCTCAGTATCGTGGACATGCCGCCGGTGGATGGTGCCGACATTGTGACCACCATCGATGTGGGTATGCAGGACCTGGCCGAGCGCGCCGTCGTAGATGAACTCAAGGAGATCAACGGTAATGTGGGTGTGGCCATAGTAATGGAGGTGGCCACGGGCGACATCAAGGCCATCGTGAATATGGAGAAATGCTCCGACGGCGAATATCGCGAGCTGCGCAACCGCGCCGTCAGCGACCTGCTCGAACCCGGTTCGGTGTTCAAGACGGCTTCCATCATGGTGGCACTCGACGACGGCGTGGTGGATACCACGGCCCGGGTGGAGACCGCGGGTGGCGTGTGGCCGATGTACGGACGCGAGATGCGCGACCACAACTGGCGTCGCGGAGGTTACGGCATGCTCTCGCTGCCGCAGGTGCTCATGGTCAGTTCGAATATCGGTGTGAGCCGTATCATCGACGAGCATTACCACAACTGCCCCGAGAAATTTGTCGAAGGCATCGGCCGCCTCGGTCTGCGCGATGACCTCGGCATACCCCTCGTGGGTTCATCCCCGGCACGTATACGTATGCCCAAGAAAGACAGCCGCGGACGCAACTACGTCAACTGGAGCAAGACCACGCTGCCCTGGATGAGCATCGGTTATGAGACACAGGTGCCCCCGATATCCACCATCACATTCTACAACGCCATCGCCAACAACGGACGGATGATGAAACCCCGCTTTGTCAAGCAGGTGGTGAAGGATGGCGAGGTGATAGCCGAGTATCCCACACAGGTGATCCGTGAGCGCATCTGCAAGCCCGTCACGCTCAGCAAGATACAGACCATCCTGGAGAAGGTTGTGAGTCAGGGCCTGGGCAAGAAGGCCGGGTCGCCCGCGTTCAAGGTTGCCGGCAAGACAGGTACGGCGCAGATATCGCAGGGTAGTGCCGGATACAAGAGCGGAACGGTGAACTATCTGCTCAGCTTTGCCGGTTATTTCCCGGCCGACAAGCCCCGTTACACCTGCATAGTGTGCATTCAGAAATCGGGACTGCCGGCATCCGGCGGCGGCATGAGCGGCAAGGTTTTCCACGAGATATCCGAGGGTATCATGGCACAGCATATCAAGCTCGACGTGCGCGATGCCCGCGACGCTACATCCAATCCCATGCCCGGCGTGAAAAACGGCAATATGCTCGCTGCCGACTACGTGTTGTCGCATCTCGGATTCGACACGCGCAAGGACTGGGACGGCTCTTATGCCTCAGGCAATCCTATCTGGGGCAGCGCCGACCACGACAACAAGACGATAACGTTCAAGCGCGAGCAGGTGATGGGACGGTCGCTCATGCCCGACGTCACGGGTATGGGTGCGCGCGACGCCGTGTATATCATCGAGAGCCGCGGACTGAAGACACGGATAGAGGGGCGCGGCAAGGTGACCGGACAGAGCATCGCCCCCGGACAGCCCGTCAGAAAAGGCATGGTGTGCCGGCTCGTATTGAAATAGAATAATCATAACAACGGACCAACATTATCAATATGGAACTAAGATATTTGCTCAAGAACATCCGACCGATACAGGTGATCGGCGATGACAATGCAGAGATTACAGGTGTGGACATCGATTCGCGCCGCGTGGAAAAAGGACATCTCTTTGTGGCGATGAAGGGTACACTGGCCGACGGCCATAAGTTCATACCCTCTGCCATAAGCTCAGGAGCAACGGCTGTGATATGCGAGGACATGCCCGAGACACAGGAGGAGGGTGTGACATACATACAGGTGGCATCGGCCACAGACGTGGTGGGCAAGGTGGCCACTGCGTTCTACGGCGACCCGTCACGCAAGCTCAGACTGGTGGGAGTGACCGGAACCAATGGCAAGACCACCATCGCCACCTTATTATATAATATGTTCAGAAAATTGGGATACCGCTGCGGACTGCTCTCCACAGTGTGCAATTATATCGAGGACGAGCAGGTGCCCGCCGATCATACTACCCCCGATGCCGTCGAGCTCAACCGTCTGTTGGCACGTATGGTGGATGCCGGTTGTCAGTATGCGTTCATGGAGTGCAGCTCTCATGCCATAGCCCAGAAGCGTATCGGCGGTCTGACCTTTGCCGGAGGAATCTTTACCAATCTCACGCGCGACCATCTCGACTATCACAAGACCTTCGAGAACTATCGCGATGCCAAGAAGGCATTCTTCGACATGCTGCCCAAGACAGCGTTTGCCGTGACCAATGCCGACGATAAAAACGGTATGGTGATGGTACAAAACACCAAAGCCACCGTCAAGACATACTCCATGAGAAGCATGGCCGATTTCAAGGCACGACTGCTCGAATGTCATTTCGAAGGCATGTATCTTGAAATCGACGGCAGGGAAGTGGGTGTGCAGTTCATCGGTAAGTTCAATGTGAGCAATCTGCTCGCCGTCTACGGCGCCGCCGTGATGTTGGGACAGACACCAGAGGACATCCTCGTGGCACTCAGCACACTGCACAGCGTGAGCGGCCGGTTGGAACCGATACATTCGCCCGAGGGCTACACGGCCGTGGTGGACTATGCCCATACGCCCGACGCTCTGGAAAATGTCCTCAACGCCATACATGAGGTGCTCGACGGCAAGGGACACGTCATCACCGTGTGCGGAGCCGGCGGCAACCGCGACAAGGGCAAGCGTCCGCTCATGGCGCAGGAAGCCGTGAAACAGAGTGACAAGGTGATAATCACAAGCGACAACCCGCGTTTCGAGGAACCGCAGGATATCATCAACGACATGACGGCCGGTCTCAACGCGCAACAGATGAAGAAAGTGCTGACCATCGTCGACCGCAAGGAGGCCATACGTGCCGCCTGCATGATGGCACACAAGGGCGATGTGGTGCTCATAGCCGGCAAGGGACACGAGGACTATCAGGAAATCAAAGGTGTGAAACATCATTTCGATGACCATGAGGTAGTGAAATCGCTGTTCGGCGAGAATGCCTGACAACCGTCATACGGCTGTCCGTGCGATAGGAAAAGAGAAACATAATTGTGTGAAACAAATAAAACGGAAAGACAATGTTATATTATCTGTTCAGATTCTTGGGTGATTACGGCGTGTCCGGTGCCCACATGTGGAGCTACATATCGTTCAGAGCCTTGTTGGCCTTGATATTCTCGCTCGTGGTGTCGGCATGGTTTGGCGAGAAATTCATCAAATATCTTAAGTCCAAGCAAATCACCGAGGTTCAGCGCGATGCCAGTATCGACCCGTTCGGAGTGAAAAAGGTGGGTGTGCCATCGATGGGTGGCATCATCATCATCGTGGCTATCTTGCTGCCCGTGCTGCTGCTCGGACGTCTGCGCAACATTTATCTCATATTGATGATCATTACCACGGTGTGGCTCGGATTTCTGGGCGGACTCGATGATTACATCAAGATCTTCCGTCATAACAAGGAAGGACTGAAGGGCCGCTACAAGATTGTGGGACAGGTGAGCATCGGTCTGATCGTTGGACTTGTGTTGTGGTTGTCGCCCGACGTGAAGATGAATGAGAATCTCTCTATCCCGCAGCAGGGCGAGGAGATAGTGGTCAAGCATCGTATCGACGCCACCAAGTCGCTCAAGACGACCATTCCCTTTGTCAAGGGGCACAACCTGGACTACTCGCAGGTGATGGGCTTTTGCGGCAAGTATAAGACAGCCGCCGGATGGATACTCTTCGTAGTGATGACGATACTGGTGGTCACGGCCGTATCCAATGGCGCCAACCTCAACGACGGAATGGACGGTATGTGTGCCGGTAACTCGGCCATCATCGGTGTGACGATAGGAATACTGGCCTATGTGAGCAGTCACATGGAGTTTGCTCAATATCTCAACATCATGTACATACCCGACTCGCAGGAGCTGGTGGTGTTCATGTGCGCCTTTGTGGGAGCCCTGATAGGATTCCTGTGGTACAATGCCTATCCGGCTCAGGTGTTCATGGGCGACACCGGTTCGCTCACTATCGGAGGCATCATAGCCGTGTCGGCCATCATCATACACAAGGAACTGATGTTGCCGATACTCTGCGGCATCTTCTTTGTGGAAAGTCTGAGCGTGATATTACAAGTGTATTATTACAAACTGGGCAAGCGCCGCGGGGTGAAACAGCGCATATTCAAGCGCACACCGATACACGACAATTTCAGAATACTGCCCGAACAGCTCGATGCCGACTGCAAATATCTGTTGCGTAAGCCCGAGGGCGCCGTGCATGAATCGAAAATCACGATACGCTTCTGGATTATCACCATCATCCTGGCGGCAATGACAATCATCACATTGAAAATAAGATAAAAAAAGAAGGATGGACACATCCTTGAAGAATATGAAAAGAATAGTAGTTTTGGGAGCCGGCGAGAGTGGTGCCGGTGCAGCCGTACTGGCCAAGAAAGAAGGATACGACGTGTTTGTGAGCGACATGTCCGCCATCAACGACAAGTATAAATCCATTCTCGACTCTCACGCAATAGAGTGGGAGGAGAAACGTCATACGGAGGAGAAAATCCTCAATGCCGACGAGATAATAAAGAGTCCCGGCATACCCGATGAGGCCCCGATGGTGAAGAAAGCCATCGATCGCGGCATCGGTATCATCAGTGAGATAGAGTTTGCGGGACGTTACACCGACGCCAAGATGATCTGCATCACAGGCAGCAACGGCAAGACCACCACCACATCGCTCATCTTCCACATACTGAAAAATGCCGGACTGGATGTAGGGCTGGCCGGAAACATAGGCAAGTCGTTGGCCCTGCAGGTGGCCGAGACGCCCCACAGGTATTATGTGATAGAGCTCAGCTCGTTTCAGCTCGACAATATGTACCGCTTCCGCGCCAACATAGCCATACTGCTCAACATCACGCCTGACCATCTTGATCGTTACGGCAACTGCATGCAGAACTATGTCGACGCCAAGATGCGCATACTGCAGAATCAGACAGAAGATGACAGTTTCATCTTCTGGAACGACGATCCCATCATACGGCGCGAGGTGAAGAAATACGACATCAAGGCAGCCATGTATCCCTTCGCCGTAAACAAGGAGGATGGATGCAAAGCCTATGTGGAAAGCGGCACGTACAAGATAGAACTGCCTGAGCCGTTTGCCATGCCGCAAAACGAACTGTCGCTGCCCGGCGTACACAATTTGTTCAACTCGCTCGCAGCCGGTACGGCAGCCTGTCTGGCCGGTGTCGATCGTGATGTGGTGAGACGCTCGCTGGACGATTTCCCCGGTGTGGAACATCGTCTGGAGAAGGTGAGGGTGGTGGACGACGTGTTGTATGTGAACGACTCAAAAGCCACAAATGTAGATGCGTGCCGATGGGCGCTCGAGAGCATGACCTCGCCGACGGTGCTCATCATCGGAGGCAAGGACAAGGGCAACGACTACGACCTGATAAAGACGCTCGTCAAGGACAAGTGCAGGGCACTGGTTTATCTCGGAGCCGACAACAGCAAGTTGCACAGAGAGTTCGATGCGCTCGGCCTGCCCGTGCGCGACACATCGTGCATGGCCGACTGTGTGGCCGCTTGCAGACAATTGGCACAGAGGGGCGACACGGTGCTGCTCAGTCCGTGCTGCGCAAGTTTCGACCTCTTCAAAAATATGGAAGACCGTGGCGAACAGTTCAAGACCCTCGTGAGAAATCTCTGATAGGAGCCACATTATATAATATAATCGTATAAACGCAAAATGAACAAGACACTGGACAATATCTTCAAAGGCGACAAGGTGATATGGATGGTATTCTTTTTCCTTTGTATCATCAGTGTGATTGAGGTTTATTCGGCCTCGTCACAGCTCACATACAAGGGAGGAAACTATGTGGCACCGGTGCTAAAGCATATCGCGCTGCTGTTCGTAGGAATATTTTTCATGGTCGTCACGCTCAATATCAAGTGCAAGTATTTCAAGATAGTGACGCCATTCATGCTCATCATCTCCATCATCACGCTCGTGTGGGTGTACTTCGCCGGTCAGGCCACCAACGGGGCGCAACGTTGGATACCACTGTTCGGTATGCAGTTTCAGCCTTCGGAGATAGCCAAGGGCACGATGGTGCTTGCCACGGCCCAGATACTCAGTGCGCTTCAGACCGACAAGGGTGCCGACCGCAATGCCTTCAAGTATGTGCTCACTGTCTCGGCGGTCATCATACCGCTCATCATGCTCGAGAATCTCTCGACGGCGGTGTTGCTCTGTGCCGTGGTGTTCATGATGATGCTAATAGGGCGTGTGCCCGCAGCACAGTTGGGCAAGTTGCTCGGTGTGGTTGTGATGCTCATCTCGGTGGTGTTTGCAATGGTGATGATGTTTGGTACGGACAGGTCGCAGGAGATATCGGACAAATCCAGATTCACCGAACAAGTCAATCCCGCCGTCGACAAAGAGAAGAAGGAGAACGGGGTGGGCAAGGTGTTCCACCGTTTCGACACGTGGAAAACACGTATCGACAAGTTCGTGGACAACAGGCCCGTGCAGCCTAAAGATGTCGACCTGGACAAGGACGCTCAGGTGGCATACGCCAATATCGCCATCGCCACGTCCAACGTGATGGGCAAGGGACCGGGCAATTCGGAGCAGCGCGATTTCCTCTCGCAAGCGTTCTCCGACTTTATCTATGCCATCATCATCGAGGAGATGGGCATCGAGGGGGCCTTGTTTGTGGCGATGCTTTATATCATCCTGCTGTTCAGAACGAGCCGTATCGCCAACCGTTGCGAGAACAATTTTCCCGCGTTTCTGGCTATGGGACTCGCCCTGCTGCTCGTTACTCAGGCACTGTTCAATATGTGTGTGGCAGTGGCTCTGGTGCCCGTCACGGGTCAACCTCTGCCGTTGATAAGCAAAGGAGGAACGTCGACAATCGTCAATTGCGTGTATATCGGAGCGATATTGAGCATCAGCCGTTTTGCCAAGAAGAAAACGAACGGTGCCGACTCGGTCGCGGCAAATGTGGCGGTAGCGTGAGAGTGACGACATACATAATATAAAAAGCATACGAAGAAAGAACATTTTGCAAAAAAAATGATTAATTTTGTGATTTGAATAACATTGTATGGCAATGGATAAAGAATTGAGAATTATAATAAGTGGCGGTGGTACCGGCGGACATATATTTCCCGCCGTGTCGATAGCCAATGCCGTAAAGGCCAAGCGTCCGGATGCAAAGATACTGTTTGTGGGCGCCGAGGGCCGTATGGAGATGCAGCGTGTGCCGGCAGCCGGATATGAAATCAAGGGTCTGCCGATATGCGGATTCGACCGTAAGAACATGCTCCGCAATGTCGTGGTGCTGTATCGTATATGGAAAAGCCAGCGCATGGCCAAGAAGATAATCAAGCAATTCAAGCCGATGGTGGCTGTGGGCGTGGGCGGATATGCAAGCGGTCCTACACTCAACAAGTGCGCGTCGATGGGCATTCCCTGCCTGATACAGGAACAGAACTCGTATGCCGGCGTCACCAATAAGTTGCTGGCCAAGAAAGCCAGGAAGATATGCGTGGCATACGAAGGCATGGAGCGATTCTTTCCGGCAGACAAGATAGTCATGACGGGCAATCCTGTCAGACAGTCATTGCTCGAGACCAAGATAAGCCGTGAGGACGCCATACGCTCCTTCGGGCTCGATCCTGCCAAGAAGACTGTGCTGCTCGTGGGTGGCAGTCTCGGCGCTCGGACCATCAACGAGAGCGTTGTGAGACATCTCGACATGGTGGCCGAGAGCGGCGTACAGTTCATCCTGCAGACCGGAAAATATTATAATCAAGAGATAAACAAACGTATCGAGGACTCAGGCAAGTCGCTGCCCATGCTCAAGGTGATGGATTTTATCAGTGATATGGGCGTGGCATACCGTGCGGCAGATGTGGTGATAAGCCGTGCCGGAGCAAGTTCGATAAGCGAGTTCTGCCTCATCGGCAAACCCGTAATCCTTGTTCCGTCGCCGAATGTGGCTGAAGACCATCAGACCAAGAATGCACTCGCGCTGGTCAACAAGGATGCGGCGCTGTATGTCAAAGATGCAGATGCACCTGACACATTGCTCAAGACAGCCATCGCGACAGTGAAAGATGACAGTCTGCTTGATAGGTTGAGCGCAAACGTGAAACTGCTTGGAAAAGAAAATTCTGCCGATATCATAGCCGATGAATTATTGAAACTTGCAGGGTATAATAAAATAGAATAACATGGAAATGAATAATATTAAGGCTGTCTATTTCGTTGGAGCCGGCGGCATAGGCATGAGTGCAATAGCACGTTATTTCATCAACCGCGGACTTGTGGTGGCCGGATACGACAAGACACCGACCGCCCTCACTGGGCAATTGATAAAGGACGGCATGTCCATACATTATCAAGAGAGCGTGGACGAGATACCCGAGGCATGCAAGGACCCCGAGACGTGTCTCGTGATATACACGCCGGCCGTGCCCGCCGACCATAAGGAACTCGTATATTTCCGTAACAACGGATTCGAGATAATGAAACGGGCACAGGTGCTCGGCATTCTTACCCGCGCTCACAAGGGATTGTGTGTGGCCGGTACACACGGCAAGACTACCACATCCACCATGTGTGCACACATCATGCACCAGAGTCATGTGGATGCCAACGCCTTTCTCGGTGGCATATCCAAGAATTACGGCACCAACTACATCCTCTCCGACCGTAGCGACTACGTGGTCATAGAGGCCGATGAGTTTGACCGCTCGTTCCATTGGCTCAGTCCGTGGATGACCGTCATCACCTCAACCGACCCCGATCATCTCGATATCTACGGTACAAAGGAGGCTTATCTCGAAAGCTTCAGACATTACACCACGCTTATCCAACCCGGTGGCGCACTCATCATTCACAAGAATCTCGAGATGAAACCCGATGTGCAGCAGGGCGTGAGCGTCTATGAGTACAGTCTCAACGAAGGCGATTTCCATGCCGAAAACATACGCATCGACAACGGCGAGATCACTTTCGACTTCATATCGCCGTTCGGTGATGTGCGTGATGTGCAATTGGGACAGCCCGTACCTATCAATATAGAAAACGGAGTGGCCGCTATGGCTATGGCGCAGATCTCGGGATGCACGGCCGAAGAGTTGAAAAGCGCCATGAAGACATATTCGGGCGTGGACCGCAGGTTCGATTTCAAGATCAAGGACGACAAACACGTGTTCCTCTCCGACTATGCCCATCATCCGAAAGAGATATTCCAAAGCGTGAAAAGTATACGTCAGTTGTATAGCAAACGCAAGATCACGGCCATCTTCCAACCCCATCTCTACACCCGCACACGCGATTTCTACAAGGATTTCGCCGATGCGTTGAGTATGCTCGACGAGGTCATCCTCTGCGACATTTACCCCGCCCGCGAACAGCCGATACCCGGCGTCACAAGCCGGTTGATATACGACAATCTCAAACCGGGAGTGGAGAAGAGCATGATACACAAGGAAGACATACCCTCGCTTGTGGAAAGCCGCGATTTCGATGTGCTCATCGTGCTCGGGGCAGGAGACGTGGACAACTACGTGAATCAGATAAAGGAAATACTGGAGAATAAGTGAGAATCTCATTAAAGAAGACCATCATCGTCGCAATTGATATAATCTTAGGGATTTATCTTGTCGCCGCATTCACCGCGTTTAACAAACCCGATGAACAGAAAAACCTGTGCAACAAGGTGAATATCGAGATTGCCGACGGCTCAAGTGATGGTTTCATCGATGCCAAAGAGATAAAAAAACGTCTTGATACCGCCGGTCTCTATCCGCTGGGCAAGCCCATGCGGTATGTTGATGCACGAAAGATAGAGAATATTCTCAAGTCGAGTCCTTTTGTCAAAACAGCCGAGTGCTATAAGACACAAGACGGAAATGTGTCTATCACCATCACCCAGTTGCTGCCCGTCATACGCATCAAGGCCGACAACGGCGATGACTATTATGTAGACGACAAGAACAGCGTGATGCCCAACTCCAACTATACCAGCGACTTGATAATAGCAACCGGCAATATCAGCAAACGATTCGCCACCAACTATATGTCCTCGATAGGAAAGACCATCATGTCCAACGACTTGTGGAAAAACATGGTTGAGCAGATACATGTCCTTCCCGACCTCGGCATAGAAATAGTGCCCCGTATCGGCGACCACATCGTTTATTTGGGTCGCATACCTGAGGCTCGCAGGAAAGAGAATCGTGAGAAGGCAATCGCCGATTTTATTTCGACAAAAATGGAACGCCTTGTGAAATTCTATCGTTATGGTATGGCTTACGCGGGTTGGAACAAATATTCATACATCAACATCGAATTTGACAATCAGATAATATGCAAGAAATATGGCGGCAAATCCTCTTCGCCTGTCCAACACGACATCGTGCAGCCCCAACAGGCAAACTCACCCACGGGTACAGTGGCGCCAAACGACTCTTCTCAGCATAAACAACAGAAAAAAGAACAAAAGAAAGAAATATCATAACCTATGGCAAAGGATTTTATCGTAGCAATAGAACTCGGTTCGTCAAAGATGACCGGTGTCGCAGGAAAGAGAAACCCCGACGGCAGCATCTCCGTTCTTGCGGTAGTGAGGGAGGATGTGACGTCTTGCATACGCAAAGGAGTGGTTTACAATATCGACAAGACAGCCCAAAGCCTCACCAATATCGTGAGCAAGTTGAAGACACAACTCAAGACGGAGATTGCCAAGGTATATGTCGGTGTGGGCGGTCAGAGCATCCGAAGTGTACGCAATGTCATTCTGCGCGACCTCCCTTCGGACGCCATCGTTTCGCAAAATGTGGTCAACGAACTGATGGACGCCAATCGCAACATGGCCTACTCCGACTATGAGATACTCGACTCCGTCACTCAGGAATACAAGGTTGATGCCCAGTATCAGCTTGACCCGGTGGGCATACAGTCGTCTCATATCGAAGGAAATTTCCTCAATATATTGTGGCGCAGGTCTTTCTACCGCAATCTGAACAAGTGTTTTGACAATGCGGGGATAGCCATTGCCGAGATGTATATTGCTCCTTTGGCTATGGCCGAGGCCGTTCTGACCGAGGCGGAGAAACGCTCAGGATGTCTGCTCGTCGACCTCGGAGCCGACACTACGACCGTTGCCGTCTATTATCGCGACATCCTCCGTCATATAGCGGTGATTCCGCTCGGTGGCAACAACATCACAAAAGACATAGAGTCGCTCCAGATGGATGAGGCTGAGGCAGAGAAGATGAAGCTGAAATATGCCAATGCTTACACCGACAACAATAATATCGACAACTCATTGATGTTGCCCGTTGATCAGGAAAGATCCGTCGACAGCCGCAGCTTCATCGAGATTGTTGAGGCCCGTGTGAAGGAAATCATCGAGAATGTATGGTTTCAGGTGCCGAGCGACTATGCCGACAAGCTCCTGGGAGGAGTCATCCTCACCGGCGGCGGAGCCAATATGCCGAATATAGAATATGCATTCAAGCAGACCACACACATCGAGAAGGTACGTGTGGCCAAGTCTGTCAATGCCGGTATAATGCCCGCAGGCAAGGTCTCTTTGGCCGATGATTGTACGATGAACACTGTGCTCGGACTGCTCGCTAAGGGCGATATGAACTGTGCCGGAGGCGATATCACCGACGACTTGTTTGGCGCTGCTGCCGCACAAAACGGCGGACAGACGCAGCGTACAGGTCAGACCGACGGACTCAAAAGCCGTAAGGAGGAAGAGGAACGCCGTCGTCAGGAGGAAGAGGAACGCAAGGCTCGTGAGGAAAAGGAGAAAGAGGAACGCAGGGCTGAAGAAGAACGCAAGAACAACTCACGTGTGAGCAAATCGATGAAATCAATAAAGAACTTTTTCAAAACTATCATAGAACCTGAAAACGAATAATACCAATTGTTATGAGTGACAACAATAATAAAACGCCAATGGTTGATTTTGGCGTTCCGGCACAGGAAAGCAGCATTATCAAAGTCATCGGAGTAGGTGGCGGCGGAGGCAATGCCGTCAATCATATGTATCGTGAGGGAATCCACGACGTGACCTTCGTCTTGTGCAACACCGACCATCAGGCACTCGACGATTCGCCCGTACCTGTTCATCTCCAGCTCGGTAATGAGGGTCTGGGAGCAGGCAACCGACCCGAGAAAGCACGTCAGGCTGCCGAAGACAGCGTCGAGAGCGTGAAGCACATGCTCAGCGACGGTACCAAGATGGCATTCATCACTGCCGGTATGGGTGGAGGAACCGGCACCGGTGCGGCACCTGTCATAGCCCGCGTATCAAAAGAGTTGGGCATTCTGACGGTCGGTATCGTCACCATCCCGTTCCGTTTTGAGGGTCCGCGCAAGATCGATCAGGCTCTCGATGGTGTCGAGGAAATGGCAAAACATGTCGATGCCCTGTTGGTCATCAACAACGAACGTCTGCGCGAGATATATCCCGAGCTCAGTGTGCTCGATGCGTTTGGCAAGGCCGATGATACGCTCAGTGTGGCGGCAAAGAGCATCGCCGAGATCATCACCAACCGCGGACTTATCAACCTCGATTTCAATGACGTCAAGACAGTGCTCAAGGATGGTGGCGTGGCTATCATGAGTACGGGCTATGGTGAAGGCGAAGGCCGTGTAAAGAAAGCTATTGACGATGCCCTCAACTCACCGTTGCTCAACGACAACGATATCTTCAACTCGAAGAAAATACTCCTCAGCATCAATTTCAGCAATGAGAAAAACGAGAGCTCAGGACTTATGATGGAGGAGATGAACGATGTGAACGATTTCATGTCCAAATTCGATAGCGATTTCGAAATCAAGTGGGGTATCGGCATCGATCCCGAGCTTGGCAAGAAAGTGAAGGTCACAATCCTCGCCACCGGTTTCGGTATCAAGGATGTAGACGGCATGAACAATCACCTCAAGAAGCATACCCAGGAAGAGGCCGACCGTCTGGCTCGCGAGGCGGAGAACGCTGCCGAGCGCATCGAACGAATGAACCGATACTACGGACGCGAGGGTGGCAACATGCAGTACAAGCGTCGTCCCCACATCTTCCTTTTCCATCCGGAGGACCTCGACAATGAGGAGGTGATACTCGCCGTTGAAAATACGCCCACCTACAAGCGTACCCGACAGATGCTCGAGGAAATACGCCGTCAGGTGAATGCCCCCTCACAGACTGCCGATACGAAGGAAAACACTGAACCGGTACAAGGAATAATAAGTTTCACATAATCAAATCACATTTATCATGACACTTTTTGATAAAATCAGCGAAGATATAAAGGCGGCCATGAAGGCCCGCGACAAGGTGCGCCTCGACACCTTGCGCAATATAAAGAAGGTTTTTCTTGAGGCCAAGACCGCTCCCGGCGCCAACGATACGCTCAGCGACGCCGATGCGATGAAGATACTTCAGAAACTGGCCAAGCAGGGTCGTGAGTCCGCTCAGACCTACATCGACAACGGTCGTGCCGACCTTGCAGAGGTTGAGTCTGCCCAGGCTGCGGTCATCGAGGAATATCTGCCCGAGCCGCTCACCGAATCACAGATCGAGGCTGTTGTCTCCGAGATTATCGCGTCTGTCGGTGCTCAGGGCATGAAAGATATGGGTCGCGTCATGGGACAGGCCTCCGCACGTCTGGCAGGACAGGCAGACGGCCGCGTCATAGCGACGGTTGTGAAGAAACTCTTGGCTTGATCGGCTTTGGCCGGATAAAGACCTTGTCACGCGTCTTTATCCGGCCAAAGCCCAAACCCGACAATGATCGTCACCACGGCAAAGCATTTGTGTTTGCCCACATACTTATCTTATACTACTAATATTCCGATATTCGAAACATCAATCAATATGAAAATACAGATAATCAACGGCCCCAATCTCAATCTTCTCGGCCGTCGCGAGCCCGGTATCTATGGCAACAGTCCCTTTGACGATTGTCTCGAGACGCTCCGTACGATGTATCCCGACGACCGGATCGATTATTATCAGAGCAACATAGAGGGCGAGCTCATCGACCGACTCCAACAGGTGGGTTTCACGTATGACGGCATCGTGCTCAACGCCGGAGCCTACACCCATACGAGTATCGCCCTGCAGGACTGCATACGGTCGCTCGCCGCGCCGGTGATAGAGGTGCACATCTCCAACGTGCACAAGCGTGAGGCCTTCCGCCATCAGTCCATGATATCCTGCGCATGTGCCGGAGTGATATGCGGTTTCGGCTTTGACTCCTATCGTCTGGCCGTTGAAGCCATTAAGGGAATTGCCAGATAACCAGTCGACACATCTTATTATAATGAACGAACAACTCGAAGAATACATCCTCAACCATATCGATGCCGAGGGCGATTATCTCTATCGGCTCTATCGGGCCACCAACATCCACACCATACACGGCCGTATGGCGAGCGGTCATCTGCAAGGCCGGCTGCTCAAGATGCTTGTCTCCATGATACGTCCACGCAACATTCTCGAGGTGGGCACGTTCAGTGGATACAGTGCAATATGTATGGCCGAGGGACTCGACGATGACGGTAGGGTATGGACTTTCGAGATCAATGACGAGCAGGAGGATTTTACCCGTCCCTGGATAGAGCAGTCGCCCGTGGCCGACCGTATCCGTTTCATCATAGGCGACGCCCTGACCGAGGCACCCAAGCTCGGCATCACGTTCGATATGGCATTCATCGATGGCGACAAGCGCACCTACACCGAGACCTATGAGATGGTGCTTTCCGTTCTCCGTCCGGGCGGTTTCATCATCGCCGACAATACCCTTTGGGACGGCCATGTGGTAGATGCCGCCTACGATCATGACAGACAGACCGAAGGCATACGCCTCTTCAACGATCATGTGGCGGCCGACATTCGGGTGGAGAAAGTCATCCTGCCGTTGCGCGACGGTCTCACCATCATACGAAAAAAGTAAATATAATCAAACTATAAAACAAATCATGAACACAAGAACCAAACATCTCATCGCAATGTCCGTGCTATTGCTTGCGGGCACTGCCGACGTTTGCGCCCAGTCGGCCATCTATGCTTGCGGCCATATACGCCGCAACCGCACCTCGGCCATCGGCAAGCTGCGCAGCTCGGGCTACACCACGGCCATCCTCTTCAATGTGAATGTGGAGAACGACGGAACGCTCACCACCGATTATGATTGGAGTAAACAGCAAGCGGCCGAAGCCGGAGGCATAATATGTCAGAACGGTAAGTACGTCTTCGACAAGTATCAGCCCAATTATGTCGATGATGTCAAGAAACTGCTCAAGCAACCCACATCCATCAACCGCATCGAGATCTGTATCGGAGGATGGCTCAACGGCTCGTACGGCAAGATACGCAACCTTATCAACTCTTTCGGCACTGGCGAGGAAACAATGCTCTACAAGAATTTCAAAGCCTTGCACGACATGTTGCCCGAGATTGTGGCTGTCAACAACGACCAGGAGCAAGACTACGATGTAGACGCTGCCGTCAAGTTCCACACGATGCTGGCCAAGATTGGATTCAAGACCACCATCGCGCCCTACATGAACAAGTCGTTCTGGCAGTCGCTCGTGTCTCGTCTACCTAAGGGTACCTGCGATATAGTCTATCTTCAGACCTATGGCGGCGGTGCGGGCAACAATCCTGCCGACTGGAAAGTCTTTGGCGACATACCGATGTACATCGGTTTCGACTGTGAGGCCAGTGGCGACCTCGGAGATATGCAGCGCAAGTTCCAGAACTGGCACGACAACAACGGAGTGAAAGGTGGTTTCCTTTGGAACTACAACAGCGAGGCTCGCGACGTCAACGAGTGGGCCACGGCCATCAACCGTATCTTCAAGGTGAAGACCACCAACAGTCCTAAGGCCACCTTCTATCAGGACATCAACTACGGAGGCTATGCCATCTCGCTGCCCGAGGGTTCATTCAATCAATCCGAGATGGCTCTTTACGGCATCAAGGCCAAAGACATCACCTCTATGAAGATATCTTCCGGCTATCAGGTCACACTTTATTCGGGCCCCTCTCTCAGTGTTGCAAACAAGACGTGGACCGGTGATGTGGACTGGATAGGTGATCAGTGGAACGACCGCGCCTGTTCCATCAAGATTGAACCCATTCCCGTCAATGGCATATCGACCGATGCAGTTGTCGGCGACGGCGTGTTGAGTGCAGTGTTGTCACCCGCAGGTGACAAGATCATGGTCACCGGCGCCGGCGTGGATTCTGCGGTCGAATTGTATAATGTGGCTGCCGGCAAGGTGGCTTCGGCCGTAGCATCGTCCGACGGTAGTGCGACGATAGATATTTCCGGCCTTTCCAAAGGAGTGTATGTCGTGAAAAACAACCGCCATACGGTCAAACTACTCAAACACTGACGTCTTTTCGTCATCCATAAACACCAAACCCGGATTCTGCGTCTTGTCAGAGTCCGGGTTTGGCGTTTATGAATGCCTTCTTTTGGTTAAAATCAATAGTTAACTAATTATTGGTTCTTCCGAAATTTGGAGTGACGAAACGAAAACCATTGATAAACATGATGGA
>CAJKQX010000047.1 GCA_905202125.1 uncultured Prevotella sp. | reverse complement strand
ACTGGGTAGGGGCTTTATGTCGTTGTTGTATTTTTTAAATGAAAGAGCCGTGCCTTTTTATTATCACTTTTTTCCGTTCCTTCTTGTTTTATCCCCATATCCGTTGCAAAATCGATGAATCCCTGTTGTTTTTTCACATATTTCATAAACTCGGCGAACAACGGGTCGGCGGCCACCACCGAGGGATTTCCCGTCACTATCAATTGCTTTCTTGCCCTTGTGAGCACAACGTTCAGTTTGCGGTCCACAAGTCGCCCATCGTCCATGATACGGTTGGCCGTGAGAAAACCGAGCTGATATCTGCGGTGTATCGTGAAAGAATATATTATCACATCGCGCTGCGAACCTTGAAACCGTTCGACGGTGTCGATGCACACCTGCCCGGGCATTTCAAAACCGCACTTTTCCAATTCTCCGCGTATCATGGCTATCTGATTGCGATATGGCACTATCACCCCGAAGCTCTTGTCCGGGTCGTAATCATCACCGAGCAAACGTCTCAAGCGCATCAGCACATCAGCCACAATACGTGCTTCCGCCGTGTTCACCTTTTCCGAAAGGGCCGTATCCGGGCATGGTCCGGACGGAATGAACATCACCCGGTGGCTTTTCAGCGCAACGTCTATGGTGTCTTTTTCCTCGCCGGTGTAGCCTATCGACATGGCCGTCTGGTGCTTCAGAGGCACCGGCACGATATGTTCGTCGTGATAAAACATGTCGTTCGGGAACTCGGCCACATCCGGGTGCATACGTCCCTGACGGTTGAGCACCGCCAGGAAATCGTCCCTTCCGGCGCGTCGTTCGGCACGTATTAGACGTTCGAAGAGCGAGTCGGCACAACTGGCAAAGCCCGCCTCGCGCAACAGAGGTTCCTCTATGGCGGCATCGGCAGCATCCTGTCTCACCACGGCAGGCAGCTGTTTGTAGTCGCCCACGAGTATGAACTTGTCTATCACGCAGGCATCTTGATGGGCTGCAAGCAGTCCGATGATATTGGGTTCGGTTATCTGTCCCGCCTCATCGACAATGGCAAGGGCAAAGTGCTTGATATTGAAGATGAACGGGCGCGACATCATCGCCGTGGTGGTGGATACCATCACACGTACCTGCGCGAGTCGTTCTCTGAGCAGGTCGAGCCTCAGACACTCGTCGGCAAGGTGCTCTATGAGGTACGGTCTGAACTGCGGCGCGCAACTATATTCATTGCCCTGACGCACGAAATCGATGCCGGCATCGCACAACATGCCGCATATCTCGTCCACGGCGCGGTTGGTGTACGACATTATGAGCACATCGCCCGCAGTATAGGCAGCCAACTGTTCCTCGACGATATATCTGAGTGCCATCGATGTTTTGCCCGTTCCGGGAGGTCCGATAAGCAGGAAATAGTCCTCAGCCTGCATAGCTTTGAGCAGCATTTCATCATAAAACGGATTGTAGCTGCGCGTCAGACGTATCGACTTGTCGCATCGCGGCTCACGCCGACAGAGCAATAACTGCCGACGATCGTCGGGTGCCGAGACGAACGAATGGAGCGAATTGACAGCCGACGAAGCGTCGCCGCCGGCATGTTCGATGGCATATCTCATGCTCTTTCGGGCCTTGCCATCGGTAGAAAAGACGCGCCGGTTGCGCTGTCCGTCGCTCAGATGCACGGTGACAGCATCGTTGGTCAGATTGGCAAGCACACCCTTATATAATATACTCTGCCGCACGTCGGGCACATCGCCCACATTGTAAGAATAGAGATAAACCATGTCGCCCACCCTGAAATTGGGCAGAAAGTCGGCATCATCATCTCGCGTGAGAGTCAGAAGGTCGTATCCGCCCGTGGGAATGCTCCTCTCCATAGCCTCGACAGTGAGACCGGTGAAGATATTGCCCGACTCCCGTTTTTTCTCGGGCGACATGTTCCACAGGTCGGCCGTGCTGTTGCCCTGACAGTCGCGCGTACCCACTTTTGCGAGCAACTGTTCCTTCATGACAAAAGTCATCATTCGGTCGAAATAGGCACGTTCCAACTCCGGCATCGCCTGAAGAGGCGCGGTCATGGTCAGTATTTGCGGAAGCAGATAGCGGTTGAAGAAATAATTGTCCATCCGCTCGGTGTTGAGAGTCTCCGGAGTGAGTTTGTCGGTGATGCTGCCGAATCCATCGCATGCCGCCTTATATTCCCATGCCACGATGGCATTGCGCATACGTAGCGCCTCGCGCAGCAACTTTTGCAGGGGCGACACTTCCATCAAGCCTGAGGGCAAGGGATATTTGGAATAGAGCAGACGTATGTTGACATGATGGGGAGAGAGTCCGAAATTGTACTCAAGGATGCCATGATAAAGGAGCACCTGTACATAATGTTTCTCAATGTGGGTGCTACCGTAGCGGTTGCTGTACCCTCGCTCAATGTAGATATTCCTGCCCGACTTTTGCTCGACGAGCAGTTGCTTGTCCAATGTCATGAGGTCGACACGTCCGTAGAGTCCCAACCGTTCGCAGACAAACGATGGCTCGAGCAGTGCCGACGAGCGGTCGCGATCTTTGAAAAGATGATTCACGATGCCACGTATGTTGTCTGTCTGCTGCCGGGCGTCCTCCTTGAACTGCACCGCATCGAAATCCTCGCACGTGGCATATTCCAAAGCCTTCTCGCGAAAACTGTCCTTCATCATCATGGCCGGAGTGACGCTGTCGTCGTTGATGATGCTGTCGAGCACCCGTGAGGCGAAATTTCCGAGTATGGTATGGCGCGTGTTGACCCGCGGTTTCATCTTGTTGAGCATGTATTGCAGTGGATGATGGCCATAATCCTCGAAACAGGCTGCCAGCGAACTGATGTCCACCACGTAGTCGGGCTCCACCACTATCATCTGCGGCGAGAGACATCCGCCGTCGCATGTACACTTGAGCAGATTGAGCTGCATGCCCACACGGAGCAAAGGACGAAGATAAGAGAAATCGGCGTGGGTATCGTCCGACACGTAATCGACGGTCATCTCACCGGTCAGCGAGTCGTTGTCGGTACTCACAGTCATATATTGCTCGTTCCATGAGCGCACCACACACCTTATATAATAATAGAAAGGCGCGCGCTGCCCACTCGTCTTCCGGTCACTGATATCGGGCAAACGGTCTGTCAAATCTACGGGAAGAGGTACGCCGAAGGCCTCACGGACAATCATGGCCAGCACGGCGCAGTCGTACGCGACATCGTCCGAGGTGAGCGGTTCGCGCCTGTTGCTGTCGCGTCTGAGACTGTGGGCTGCCGCCGTATCTGCCTGCGAGAGACGACACATACGACACATCGCGTCCACCTGAGCCGTGAGATTGCCGTAGGCATGACCCGTGTCGCGCAGCACAGCCGAGCATATCAGCACGAGCATATCGTGCATCATGCGTGAGGCTGAGGCGCTGTCGGCCGTCATTATCTCGCGTATGCGCTCATAGAGCTCATCGGCCGTGGCCACGGCACTGTTGTTGATATCGGGTGGGTTTGTCATGATTGGTTGTCGGGATGATAATTATACGTGACTGTCACGATTGTCAGCGTCTGTCGGAGACGATAATGCAAAAGTACGAAAAAAAACGTCAGGTGCATCCACTGCGGCACTTTATTGACACTACAATCTCTGCCCGAATTAATATTATTTATACGTACGGCGCGGCAAAATAAGAAAAAAAACATGTAAGTTTGCAATACATGTCGGGCAACAGGGGCCGGACATGAATGTCAAACGCTTTAAACCATTTGTATATGAATCCTGAACAACTCATGCGCAGGGCCATAGCCCTGTCCGAAGAAAGTATAAAGAACGGTGGCGGACCGTTCGGTGCGGTGATAGCAAAGGACGGCGAGATTGTGGCCGAGGCATCCAACAGCGTGACCATCGACAACGACCCGACAGCTCATGCCGAGGTGAACTGCATACGCAAGGCAGCCCGCAAGACGGGCTCGTTCGACCTCTCGGGATGTGAGATATACTCCTCGTGCGAACCGTGTCCGATGTGTCTCGGGGCAATATATTGGGCACATATCGACAAGATATATTACGGCAACAACCGCAAGGATGCCGCCCGCATAGGTTTCGATGATGACATGATATACCGGGAGATAGCGCTCGACCCGGCAGACCGCCACAAGAAGACGGTGACACTGCTGCCCGAGGAGGCCATCAACGCCTTCGACGAATGGGAAAAAGACCTCGACCGAAAAGCATATTGAATGTGTTCCGCGCCCGGCAAGAGCCCTACATCAGAGCGAACAGAAAAAAGAGACGAGAAAGGGAACGCTGAGATCGGTCACAAAACCGTGATACACCGACAACGGCACATACTGCCGGCCGGCATAACGGGATATCACCGGCAGCGTGGTGTCCATGCTTGTAGCGCCGCCGGCGGATATGACGGACAGTCGTCCAAACCACCTCGCCATCAGCGGAGCCATCAGCAGGGCCATAATCTCACGCATGACATTGGCGAGCAGAGCCACCGTTCCGGGCTCGGCTCCGAGACTTTGAGTTATCAGTATGCTCGACAATGAGTAATAGCCCATGCCCGACCCCACTGCCAAACACTCGCCGAGAGTGCGTCCGGGCATCAACCACGCCACGGCAAGAGAGCCGGCCAGAGTGCCGAGAATGGTGACAAGGGGAAGCATCAAGAGCCGGGGATTCTGCCGGCCGAGATTCTTCAAAACGCCACTATCGCTGCCCACAGACAGTCCCACGCACAACATGAGCAGACAGAGCACATAGAAACTGACCTGTCCATCTATCAACACATCCGGCAACAGACGCCGTGCGCCACACACCACTCCGGCCAGACAGAACGCCACAGCTACCACACTACCCTTCATCCCGAGCCTCCTTTCCTCGGCCTTGAGCCCATCTCCACAGCGCCCACGCACCAATCAGACTACCCATCAATCCACCACAAGCCAGCAGCAGAGCCTGTCCACCGAGGCCGGAGAGGCCGGAGAGGATGTAAGGGTCGGACCCTATCTCGGCTCCGAGCAGGAAGAGCAAGGCCCAGATGAGCACGGTGATGAGTGATTGCACCTTTCTTATATTATGATGGCGCAACGCGTATCCCGCGGCCACTCCGCAAAGCATAATCGACACTATCACAAACATGATTTACTAAAAAAAACTGTTGGCGAAACTAAATTTATTCCCATGAAAATGAAGAGCGGTTCGTATCGAATTAGTACAGGGATGTTGTATTGTTCTGAACACAAATCGGTATTTCTCTCATCAAATTTCATCTGTCGCTCAATCCGGATTTCGTCAACTGATTGATAAAAAATATCGGGCTACGACAATCATTGTCCTCCGAGCCTGTCGAAGAACACGATGATCTCCTCCCACGTCTTGAAGTCGCTGCTACCCCACTCCACGGTGGTGCCCACAAAGTCGGGACAGTCGGTGGAGGCTATGAGATAGTCGCCGCAGAGCAATGCGCGATTGTTGGCATAGACCACCCGTCCGTGGGCCGGAGCATTGAGAAAGCGCTCCACACGGGCCTCAGTCTCTTCAGTGGAGTGCAGATCGTAGTCGGGCGCGGAGGCCACGATATACACCTCGTAATGCTCTATCAGACGTTCGTAAGCCTTGTGCATGCTCGCCGTGGCGTTGCCGTAGCTGTCGAAGAGGGTCTCCGTACCTATGAAAACGACCGGTCGACGGCGTCCCTCCTGACGGTCGTCGATGCGGCGGATGATGGGCACAAGATAATGCAGGGCCACCTTGTCGTTGAGACGATGGGCTCCGTGAAAACGTATGGCAGTGGGATAATGCTCGCGAAAAAGATCGAACGTGTCCACCACAGGGTCCTCGTCGCCAAACATGCCGACCACCCGACGGGCATCGTCCGGAGTGATATCCTCGAAGCAACGGGTGGTAATGGCCGTGTACTCCTTGATGAGCGACTTGGTGACGATAAACTCCGACACGCCGTCGGCTCTGGGATTGGAGAACACCTGTTTGCCGGTGAGCCCGTGTTTCTGCATGGTCTCGCCCATGCAAAAGGCCGGATTGACCAGTATGCGGTCATATCCCTTCAGTTGCTCGGTATACATGCCGCCCATCGAGGTACCGATAATGAGGTCGGGCTGTTCCTCCTCGCACATGGCCTTGAGCATATCCACGGCCTCATCGGGATGCAAGGGGATGTCGCGGGCCACAAAAGTGGCCGAGGGCAGCAACTGCCGCAGTAATGCCACGGTGCCCGATTGGGCCGATGACCCGAAGCCGTGCACATACATTATCTTCTTGCCGGCCATGATGTCGGGAAACTGTCTGAGATATTGATTGTCCATAATACGATGGGTATAATTAAATTTTTAATTCTTCGTTCGGATATATCATAAAATGTGGGGCACCGATATCAGAGCCCCACATTGACATTATAAGATTATCATCATTTGATCATGACCTTGCGCACGGAACCGTCTGAATACTTGATGATATTCAGGCCCTTGCCGAGTGCCGGTATCTTGGCGCCGCCGATGGTGTAGATGCCCACGATGGTAAGCTCGGTGTCGACCGCGGTATCGGATATGTCGTTGACAGTCTTGACCAGACGCGAGACGGCAAAGATTGCGGGACGGGCATTGTTGCCTGCCGCCGAGTGCACGGAGATGGACTTGACAGTCTTGGTGGCATCGGCCGAGACGGAGAACTCGAACATGCAATAATGATTGTCGCCGCTGAGATTGCTGTCCGACATGGAGACATAACCGAGGGCCGTAACAGCCTCTGTGCCATCAGGCTGGCGCACAGACCAGTCGCGCACGGAGCATGTCTCGGCAGTGGATGATGTGCCATCGGTGTACTCCACGGTTACCTCCACATTGGAAGCTCCGCCCGTGCTGGTGGCCAATATATAAAGTTCGGAGGTGGCAAACGTCTGGTCGAACACCAGTTGTCCGCCCGCACCGGCCGATGTGATGAACAATGCGTTGTCGGCGTCATACGGCGCCAGTTGGTATTTCACGCCCTCGGGAGACACGATATTGCGGTCGACGGGCAAACCGCCATTTTCGCGCAAGGAGGCCGAATATAACGTACGGTTGCCATCGATGGCTCCTGTGACATGAGAAGAAGCGGGCGTGGCCTCAGCCACTACATCCGCGTTCCATCCCGACTTGACGGGCACGGGCTCGGTGACAATATCGACAGTGCGCGGCAAGAGTTGACGGTCCATGAACTTGACACGGTTGGCAATCCAATTCTTGAGGTATTTGATTTCATCATCGTATGTACTGCCTACATAGGCATTAGGCCATGCCCAACGGCCTATGATGCCCCAGGCATTCTGGTTGCGCGACACGGCACCTGCGGATGTGAGCACGTTGGTGAGCGAGTCGATCTTCTCTTGGATACGCTCGTCGGAATAGTCGTTGTCGCGATAGAGCTGCCAACGCTCCTTGAGCTGGTCCACGAACTTGCTGTCCTTCATCATGCGGCTCCACCAGAACGGCACCGACTGCGCATCGTTGGAGCGGGCATTGAAATTGTACTGCCACAAATCGGTGCGGTCACCATAATTATAGTTGGCATTGCCAAAGGCTATATTAAAATCCCAAAGCGACATCTTCCAGCGCGAGTCCAGCCCCTCGTTGGCGGCACGGGTGTCGCTGTATTTGTAGAGGTTGGTGCTCAGGCGATAGCCATCAATATTGAACGAGAACTCGGTGGCGAGCAGATAGTCGATGAAGGATATCTCGTCTATGTACTTGCGGTAGCCCCGTTCGGGATCATCGAAATACGATGTGCGGAACGAAGCCTCCATATCGTCGATGGACTTGTGCAAGGCGTTGAGGGCGCCTTCGGGCAGAGTGGCGAAATCCTCGTACTCGGGATTCTTGTATTGGTAGGTGACATATTTGTCTGTCATATCGTTGCCGTTGCCATCCACGGGGTGATACTTGGAACGATAGAAATTGGGTTCGTCGTCACGATCGATTTCGACATGGTAGTCACCGGTCAGATCGCCGGCGTCCTCGCCGGGGTCGTGCAGGTCGAGACGTTTCTTTCCCTTGCCCACACGTTCTGCCATGATAAACACACCGTAGTATGTGCCGTCAAGCACAACCTCACAGTACTTGGCATGAGGAACATAGTCGAAATATGGACGGGCCAGTTCGAATGTGAGCACTTCGCGTATCATGCTCTTGTCGGAGAACGGAGCGAGCAATGCCCAGTCGTTGTCCTTGCCCATGCCCATGATGCTCACCTTCTGCTTCTTGCCGCCCTCCTCGAGCGACTTGTCCAACGGACGGAAGGAATAGGGTTTCTTGTCCGAGCTGTTGAACGACGAGTTGCCGCGATATTTGAGTCCCACGTACCCCTCGTAGTCTATCGTCTGGCCGGGATGGGCGATGGTGTCGCCGTAATTATATTGTCCGTCGCCGTTGTCGATAATCTTGACCCATGCGGAGATACGTTCCTCGCGCTGAATCGTCTTGCCTTTGACATTCATGAAGACAATGGGCAGATTGGTACGGGTGAGTTTCACATTGGTATTGCTGGTTGGTTTGTAATTATCGCTCCTTTGGGCAGATGCGGCAAGCGAAACGAACAATACCATCGGTAGAATAAGTAGTTTTTTTATCATCAATTTATCTTTGTATTTAGATTATGCTGAGAAAATAAGATAAGTAAAAAATCTTGTCTGATAGCAATCGTGTGAAAAAAATAAATACGGCGGAGGCACTGAAACCCGATTGCAAGGCTCCGCCGTATTCACTTTATGTCATGAAAAAAGAGGCGTCATCATTTGATAACGTTCAGTTCGCGGCCTATCTTGACAAATGCGGCAATAGCCTTGTCGAGATGCTCGCGCTCGTGTCCGGCGGAGAGCTGTACGCGGATACGGGCCTGGTCTTTGGGTACAACGGGATAATAGAATCCTGTGACGTAGATGCCCTCTTCCTGCATGCGGGCTGCAAACTCCTGAGAGAGACGCGCATCGTAGAGCATCACGGCGCAGATGGCACTCTGTGTGGGTTTGATGTCAAATCCTGCGGCCATCATCTTGTCGCGGAAATAAGCCACATTATCCATCAGTTTGGTATGCAGTGCATCACTCTCGCGCAACATGGCAAACATCTCTATGCCGGCGCCGGCAATGGCGGGAGCAATAGAGTTGGAGAAAAGATACGGACGCGAACGCTGACGGAGCATATCGATAATTTCCTTGCGACCGGTAGTGAATCCACCCATAGCACCGCCGAAGGCCTTGCCTAATGTACCGGTGAAGATGTCGATACGGCCATAAACATTGAAGAGCTCGGCCACACCGTAACCTGTCGGACCTACGACACCGGCCGAGTGGGACTCGTCGACCATGACAAGTGCGTCGTATTTCTCGGCCAGATCGCATATCTTATCGAGCGGAGCCACATTGCCGTCCATCGAGAACACACCGTCAGTGGCGATGATGCGATGGCGCTGTTCCTGTGCTTCCTGAAGGCAACGCTCAAGGTCGGCCATGTCGGCATTGGCATAACGATAGCGCTTGGCTTTGCACAAACGCACACCATCGATAATCGAAGCATGGTTCAACGCGTCGGATATGATGGCGTCATCGCTTGTGAACAACGGTTCGAAAAGACCGCCGTTGGCATCAAAGCATGACGAATAGAGGATGGTGTCCTCTGTCTTGAAATAGTCGGAAACGGCACTTTCGAGCTGCTTGTGCAGGTCCTGCGTACCACAGATGAAACGCACCGACGACATGCCGTAGCCATGACTGTCCATCGCCTTCTTTGCCGCCTCGATGAGACGTCGGTTGTCCGACAGACCGAGATAGTTGTTGGCGCAGAAATTGAGCACATCACCATCGTTTCCAACTTTGATGCCGGCACGTTGAGGAGTGGTTATTACTCGTTCGTTTTTGTACAACCCGGCTGCTTTGATATCGGATAATTCCTGCATAAGGAAATCCTTCATTTTACCATACATAATAAATATTTTTAGATTGTTTTGTTCCTCAATTCACATTATTGCACAAAGTTCATATTTTTTTTGAATTTCAACAAAAAAAACAAAGAAAAAAATTACTTTTTACGATTAAATCTGCATAACTTTGCCACAGATTTAACAAAATAAACAATCTCATACATATTTAACTGTATCCAATAATGAAAAATGTTTTAATCATAGGTTCGACAGGACAAATTGGTTCGGAACTCACACTGAAGTTGCGCGGACTTTACAATGGCGACATTGTGGCCGGATATATTCCCGGAGCTGAGCCGAAAGGCATACTCAAGGAAAGCGGTCCTTCAGAAATCGTGGATATAACAAACCAACAGCAAATTGCCGATGTGGTGGAAAAATATCACATCGATACGATATACAATCTGGCAGCACTGCTGTCGGCCGTGGCTGAGGCCAAGCCGCAACTGGCCTGGAAGATAGGCATAGGCGGACTGTGCAACGTGCTGGAAGTGGCAAGAGAGAAACATTGCGCTGTGTTCACACCCAGCTCGATAGGATCGTTCGGCGATCTGACTCCCAAAGACAAGACCCCGCAGGACACCATACGAGAGCCGAAGACGATGTATGGCATAACAAAGGTGACTGGCGAGATGCTGAGCAACTACTATTTCCATCGTTTCGGTGTTGATACACGTGCCGTGAGATTTCCCGGACTCATCTCATACATGACCCCTCCGGGCGGCGGAACGACCGACTACGCCGTGGACATATATTATGCCGCGGTGAGAAACGAGGATTTCGAATGTCCCATCGCAGCCGGTACATACATGGACATGATGTATATGCCCGACGCACTGAGAGCCGCCATTGAGATAATGGAGGCCAATCCGGACAAGCTCGTACACCGCAACGCGTTCAACATCGCATCGATGAGCTTCGACCCCGAGATAATATACAACAGCATCAAGAAATACAAGCCGGATTTCAAGATGCACTACAACGTGGATCCGCTGAGACAGTCGATAGCCGACTCGTGGCCTAACTCGCTCGACGACTCATGTGCCCGCGAGGAGTGGGGATGGAAACCGGAATTCGACATGGACAACATGACAACGGACATGCTCGCCAAACTAAAAGAGAAATTCGGATTATAAAATCATTAATATTGCACGGGACCGACGATGAACAACAACGATGGTCCCGTGCAATTCTTTTTTCTGTATATCGATGGCGCCAATTTCAAAACGAATATCCCGATAATTCATGCCACTCGAACAAATATACCGGACAATTGTCCAATAGCTCGGATTTTTAAAGTATCTTTGCAACAAGAAACGAAACAAATATAAATAACACATGATTCTTTTTTTCAGGACCCCATCAAAGAGCGTGATAGCAACCCAAACAAGCCGTCAGCTCAGTAAAGACGAAATCAACGAACTTTGTTGGCTTTACGGTGACGCCACTCCCACGGAAAGCGAAACCATGAAAGGATATTTCATCGGACCACGCCGCGAAATGATAACACCGTGGAGCACCAACGCTGTGGAGATAACTCAGAACATGGGCCTTGACGGCATCCTTCGTATAGAGGAGTTCTTCCCGGTGGATTCGGAAGAGGCCGACCACGACCCGATGCTGCAACGCATGTACAACGGGCTGACTCAGGACGTGTTCACCGTCAACCATGCCCCCGAACCCATCAAACGGGTGGACAACATCGAGGAGTACAACGAACAGGAGGGCCTGGCTCTCTCGCCCGAAGAAATAGAATACCTTCACAAGATAGAAGGACAGCTCGGCAGACCGCTGACTGACTCCGAGATTTTCGGTTTCGCACAGATAAACTCCGAGCACTGCCGTCACAAGATATTCGGCGGAACATTCATCATCGATGGCAAAGAGATGGAATCAAGCCTCTTTGCAATGATAAAAAGAACCACAAAGGAGAATCCCAACAAGATAATGTCGGCCTACAAGGACAATGTGGCCTTCGCCAAAGGACCTGTCGTAGAACAGTTTGCACCTGCCGATCAGTCAACATCCGACTATTTCCGCGTAAAGGAAATAGAAAGCGTGATATCGCTCAAGGCCGAGACTCACAATTTCCCGACCACTGTCGAGCCGTTCAACGGTGCCGCAACAGGTACCGGAGGTGAGATACGCGACCGTATGGGTGGCGGCGTCGGTTCATGGCCGATAGCCGGAACAGCGGTGTATATGACCTCTTATCCACGCAAAGAAGGCAAGAGCGGAATCCACGCCTGGGAAGAGATACTGCCCGTGCGCAAATGGTTGTATCAGACACCGGAACAAATCCTCATCAAGGCATCAAACGGAGCGAGCGATTTCGGTAATAAGTTCGGACAACCGCTCATCTGCGGTTCGGTGCTCACTTTCGAACATAAAGAGGGTGAAGAGACGTATGCTTACGACAAGGTGATAATGCTTGCCGGCGGCGTGGGATACGGCACAAAGCGCGACTGTCTGAAGAAAGAGCCGCAAAAGGGCAACAAGGTGGTCGTTGTGGGTGGTGACAACTACCGCATCGGACTCGGTGGCGGATCGGTGTCTTCGGTGGATACAGGTCGCTACTCCAACGGTATCGAACTGAACGCCGTGCAGCGCGCCAACCCCGAGATGCAGAAACGCGCATACAATCTCGTAAGAGCACTGTGCGAAGAGGATAACAATCCTGTGGTGAGCATTCACGACCACGGATCGGCCGGACACCTCAACTGTCTGTCGGAACTCGTGGAAGAGTGCGGCGGAAAGATAGAGATGGACAAGCTGCCGATAGGCGACAAGACTCTCTCCGCAAAAGAGATAATCGCCAACGAGAGCCAAGAACGCATGGGACTGCTCATTGACGAAAAGCATATCGACCATGTGCGCCGTATCGCCGAACGCGAACGTGCACCGCTATACGTGGTGGGCGAGACAACGGGCGACGCGCATTTCTCATTCGAACAGGCCGATGGCGTGAGACCGTTCGACCTTGATGTGGCCCAGATGTTCGGCCATTCACCCAAAACGGTGATGAGAGACGAGACGGTGGAAAGACACTATGTGGACGCCGACTATTGCGATGTGACCGCACAACCCGAAAAACTCGATGAATACATCAACAACGTGCTGCATCTTGAGGCAGTGGCTTGCAAGGACTGGCTCACCAACAAGGTGGATCGCTCAGTGACCGGAAAGATAGCCCGCCAACAGTGTCAGGGCGAGCTGCAGTTGCCGTTGAGCGACTGCGGAGTGGTGGCGCTTGACTATCGCGGACGCAAAGGTATCGCCACGGCATTGGGACATGCACCTCAGGCAGGACTGGCATCGCCCGAGGCAGGTAGCGTATTGTCGGTGGCCGAGGCTCTGACCAACATCGTATGGGCACCGTTGGCTGACGGCATGAAGAGCCTCTCACTCTCCGCCAACTGGATGTGGCCGTGCCGCTCGCAGAAAGGTGAGGACGCCCGTCTGTACAGCGCGGTGAAAGCACTCAGCGATTTCTGCGTGAGCCTCAAGATCAATGTGCCTACCGGAAAAGACTCTCTGTCGATGACACAGCAATATCCCGGCGGCGAGAAAATCATCTCTCCGGGAACCGTTATCGTGAGCGCCGGCGGCGAGGTGAGCGACATCCGCAATGTGGTTTCGCCCGTGATGGTAAACGACAGCAACTCCACGCTGTATCACATCGATTTCTCTTTCGACGAGCAACGTCTCGGCGGCAGTGCCTTCGCACAGAGTCTGGGCAAGGTGGGCGATGATGTTCCGACAGTGAAAAACGCCGAATACTTTGCCGACTGTTTCAACGCCATACAGGCACTGAACAACAAGGGCCTCATCATGGCGGGTCACGACATCAGCGCAGGTGGTCTCATCACCACCCTGCTTGAGATGTGTTTCGCCAACACCACAGGCGGTATCGATGTCGATCTGAACGGTATGGCCGGCACAGACATCGTGAAAAACCTGTTGGCAGAGAACCCCGGAGTGGTAGTTCAGATTGCCGACAGCAACAAAGAGGCTTTCGTCACGATGATGGAAGAGTGCGGTGTAGCATATGCAGAGATAGGACGTCCTACTCCGGCTACACGCTCCATCAACATCAGGAAGGCAGATTTCAACCACACAATAGACATCGACGCCATGCGCGAAGCTTGGTATGAGACATCATACTTGCTTGATCGCCGCCAGAGCTTCAACGGTTGTGCCGAAAAGAGACACGCCAACTACAAGGCTCAACCGGTGGAGATAAAGACCGGAGCCGATTTCACCGGCACACTGGCACAATATGGTCTGACTGCCGACCGCAAGGAACGCTCGGGCATCAAGGCCGCCATCATACGCGAGAAAGGTACCAACGGCGAACGCGAAATGGCTTACTCACTCTATCTGGCCGGCTTCGACGTGAAAGATGTGATGATGACCGACCTCATCAGTGGACGCGAAACGCTCGAAGACATCAACATGATAGTGTTCTGCGGCGGATTCTCCAACTCCGACGTACTGGGCTCGGCCAAAGGATGGGCCGGAGCATTCCTCTTCAACCCCAAAGCCAAAGAGGCACTCGACAAGTTCTATGCCCGCAAGGACACTTTGTCCCTCGGTATCTGCAACGGTTGCCAGCTCATGGTGGAACTCAACCTTATCAATCCCGAGCACGACCGCCGCGCCCACATGCTGCACAACGACTCGCATAAGTTTGAGAGCGCATTCCTCGGCCTGGAGATACCTCAGAACAACAGCGTTATGTTCTCCTCGCTCAGCGGCAACAAACTCGGTATATGGGTGGCCCACGGAGAAGGCAAGTTCAGTCTGCCCGAGGATGAGTTGAAATACAACATCGTGGCCAAGTACAACTACGCCGAGTATCCCGGCAACCCCAACGGTTCGGACTACAACGTGGCAGGTATATGCTCGGCCGACGGACGCCACGTGGCAATGATGCCACACCTCGAGCGCGCCATCTTCCCGTGGCAGAACGCCTGGTATCCGGCCGATCGTCGCAACGATGACGTCACACCGTGGATCGAGGCATTTGTCAATGCCCGCCGCTGGATAGAGAATCAGTAATAAATATCAAGGCAGTAGGGCCTCACGATACGCAAACAAACAATGTAGTTACCGTGCCCGACTGCCTTTTATTTGTCTTTATTGACAAACGCATCGCGGCCTTATGCGATCTAAAGGCACAAACAAAAGACTACACTCAAAGGCATGTCAAACGTTTACATAGAGAGTTTCAAGACATTTTTCAAGATCGGAGCCTTCACGCTCGGAGGCGGATATGCCATGATACCGATAATAGAGACGGAGGTGGTGGACCGACACAAGTGGATTGACCGAAAGGAATTTCTCGACCTCATTGCCGTGGCGCAAAGTTGTCCCGGCGTGTTTGCCATCAACATCAGCATATTCATCGGCTACAAACTCCGAAAAACTCGCGGAGCGCTATGCACCGCTTTGGGCACGGCTCTGCCCTCTTTTCTCATCATACTCATGATTGCTCTGTTCTTCAAACAGATTGAAGACAACAAGGTAGTGGCCTCCATCTTCCGCGGCATACGTCCGGCCGTCGTGGCACTGATAGCCGCTCCGGTGTTCAACATGGCCAAAAGCGCGGACATAACAATCAACAACTGCTGGATACCGATAGCCAGCGCACTGCTGATATGGAAATTGGGGGTAAACCCGATAGCTATTATCGTATTGGCAGGTATTGGTGGTTATCTTTACGGCAAACTGTTAAAACCAACCGAATGATATTCTTACAACTCTTCATAACATTCTTTGAGATCGGCCTTTTCGGCTTTGGAGGCGGATACGGCATGCTGTCGCTCATACAGACAGAGACGGTAGTAAGACACGGATGGCTCACCACGGCCGAGTTCACCAACATCGTTGCAGTGAGCCAGATGACGCCCGGACCCATCGGTATCAACTCGGCCACGTACTGTGGCTACACTGCCGTACACAACGCGGGGTTCGGCGAGTCGATGGCCATACTGGGCAGCGCCACCGCAACGTTCGCCCTCGTGCTGCCATCATTGATTCTGATGATATTGATGAGCAAGGTCCTGATGAAATATATGCACACGCAGGTGGTGCAGAACATATTCAGCGGGCTGCGGCCGGCTGTCGTGGGACTACTCGGAGCGGCCGCCCTGCTGTTGATGAACGAGGAGAATTTCTCTTCGCCCGACATCAATCCGTGGCAGTTCTGGATCAGTTCGGCACTGTTCGTGGCGACTTATGTCGGCACAAAATCGCTCAAGATAAATCCAATAAAGATGATAGCGTGGGCCGCATTTGCGGGTCTGATGCTGCTCTATTGATAACATCCTGTAATACAAAATGAAAGCACACGGACTATCACCATTCAGATAATCCGTGTGCTTTCATTATATCAATACTGCTCCAGATTGGCAAGATTCCACATGTTGAGCATCGCGGCCTTCGTGATGTCTGTCACCTTCTCGTAATTGATACGGTCGGCCTCGTCTCCCGGCTGATGATAATCGGGGTGGCCATCGGTGTGATACCATATCACGGGTATGTCGAGCCGCGCGAACGAAGCATTGTCACTGCCCGATGTCGGACGGTCCCAGGCACGATAGTCGGGGTCGAGCCGCAGTCCGTAAGTGGCTACATCGCTCTTGAGCCAATCGCCAAACGCGGGATGCGACTCGGTGTAGAAATACACCACATGGCGCGGATTATCGGGCAGGTGGTTGCGTCCTATCATATCGAAATTGAGATATCCCTTCACCTTATCAATGAAAGGACACTCCTGAACGAAATAGCGCGAACCCAACAGTCCTATCTCCTCTCCGTCCCAAAAGGCAAAGATGATGGTACGCAGAGGCTTTTCTCCGCTAAGGGCGAACGCCCGCGCTATCTGCAACACGGCACTCACGCCCGAGGCATTGTCATCGGCTCCATTATAGATTTGGTCGTTCTCGAGCGACTTGTCGTATCCGATGTGGTCGAAATGGGCGCCTACTATCACGTACTCATCACTGCGCCGGCCGGGGATACAGCCCAACACATTGGCCATATTGAGACGGCGATGGGTGACGGCAGCGAGTTTGGCTATGCTGTCCGGTTCCACATAATAAGGCTTACGTTTCTGTCGTTCGGCACTGTAAGCCGAGAAAGGTTGCATGTAACTGTCTAAAAGCGGGCGGATGCCATACATACGGAGTTGGGCCACGATATAAGCGGCCGCCACACGCGAGCCCGTGACACCGGCCTCACGACCCTCAAGGGCATCATCGGCGAGAAAACCGATATGTGCAAGAGCTGTTTCGGACGTGATGGTGGAGAGCATCTCCAAGCGTTTGTCAGGTGTGGACGACTTTGTGCGGCGCTTGTCCTTGCCGCCGGCCACGGTTGACAAGACCACCAATGACAACGCAATTAAAAACAAAAATCTTTTCATATATCGTACATATTTTTCATCTTTAGTAATCGTGCACGTTCAAGTCTATCTGCCGCTGCGCGATATGAGTTCCCTGACACTATTATTATAATAGGTGGCGGCAGCCAGTTGCTCGATATTCAGGTGCATGCGGTAACGCCAATAATGATGCGGATCGGCCGGGATGTTGATGCGTTCGGCATCGGCATCGGGCAGACGCAGCGTCTCATCTATGGCCAACCAGTCCTGAATGGAGAGGATGCAGAGCATGGAGGGCGACTCAAGATGGCGGGCGATGATGTCGGAGGCGAGCCATCCGGGAAGTGGATGAGGCGCGTCACCAGAGTAATACAACATCGTGGAATAGTAATCGGCGGTGCGCTCCGTGTCCTCGTCCCACCACTGACGCAGCGTCGGTGTGTCGTGCGTAGAGATGGTGCAGACAGAGCGATAGGGATTGTCGCCGAGACGTCCGAAACGCAGTCCGTACCTCTTGGGCATCGACTGCAGCTCCAGACTGAGTATGCGCAACTGCTCCATCACCCATGCCACACAGTCGGGCACCATACCGAGGTCTTCGGCACACACAAGCATCCGCGTGGCCTGAACGAGCAAAGGCAATTTCTTCATGGCCTCACGATACCAGAAATAATTGTTGCGATGATAGAAATAATCATCGTAAAGGCGGCAGAAAGCGTCGCGGGCCTTGTCGTCAAGCGACTGATACACATGGGTGGTATGGGCTGTGATGCGTGGGTGGAACTTGGCTCCGTCGCGATGGTCGCGCACAAAGAGCACCTCGCTCACGAGCGCATAGAGTCCGTCGCGCAATCTCTTGTCGTCTTCAGACAGTGTATCAGCAAATGCGGCCTCTATCTTGCGCTGGGTGTCATACTCGGGTTTTAGATGCCACACATCGCTGTGCGAATGATCGAGATAAGTGTCCATTACATCCGGAGCAAGGTCGCCGAAGATGTCTTCCACGGTGGCCGTGGTGATAAACGGTTGGGTGAAAAGTTGCTCACGGAAGAAGAGACCGTACGACTCGATTTCGGCGGCGGTCATGCCGAGCGCCGGAGCGAAATGTCCGGTGAGCGCATGGACGGCATCGGCGGGTATCTCCCAGATACGGAAAAAGCCGAGCACATGGTCGATGCGGTATGCGTCGAAGAACAGAGACATGTGCCGGAAACGACGCACCCACCACCGGCAACCGTCGGCAAGCATGCGTTCCCAGTTGTAAGTGGGAAACTCCCAGTTCTGACCGTTCACCGCGAAAGCATCTGGCGGAGCGCCGGCCTGTGCGTCAAGATTGAAATATTCGGATTCCTGCCACACGTCACAACCCTTGCGGTTGACCCCGATAGGTATGTCGCCTTTGAGTATCACACCGCGGGCCACAGCGTAGTCATGAGCCTCGCCGAGCTGTCGGGCGAGGATATACTGCACGTAGAAATAGAAGGAGAGTTCTTTCCATCCTTTGCTCCGCGGGTTGGACAGACGGGCGCGCCGGCTCTCGTCCCATCTCCTATTGTCGGGCCAGAGGGTGAAATCTGCCGTGCCATAGGTGTCGCGCAGACAACAGTAGCGGGCGTAGGGCACGAGCCAATACTCCGACTCCTTGAAGAATCGTTTGTAGGGTGCCGACCGCAGGACGTTCGTTCCCTCTTGTTCGAAGAGCAATCTGAGGTATTCGTTCTTGGCTTTGTTCACACGTTCGTAGTCCAACTGCGGCAGAGCGTTGAGCTCGCGGCGCAGGGATTCGTAGTGTCTGCGTAGTGTCTCATCTGCCAATGGCGGCAGAGCAGACAGATCGACATACTGCGGATGGAGTGCGAACACGCTGATACAACTGTACGGATAGGAGTCGGCCCGGGTGTGTGTTGTGGTGGTATCGTTAACGGGAAGGAGCTGCAATACACGCTGACGGGTGTCGGCCACCCACCCCACCATCTTCTTCAGATCGCCGAAATCGCCGACGCCGAAACTGCTCTCGGAGCGTAGCGAGAAGACAGGAACGAGCGTTCCGGCCAGCTTGACATCGCATATCTCGAAGAAAGCCTGCGTCAGACTGTATGTCTCGGTTGTGGACGCTTCGGCCGAAGGAACGTGGAGTTTGCGGTTGAGCCCGGTCTCCCACATCGCCTTATGATTGTCGCGATCGTTGAGAATGACAAACTTGAACTCGATATCCTCGTCGGCAAAAAGCGTGGCATCGAGATCCACCATCCAGCAGTTGCATTTGTGCTCGGTCATGGCGATGGTCGACGCGAGATTCCACGACCCTAAGGCGTGATGATTGCCTATGAGGGCCAGACGGTCGCCCGAGCGCAACTGTGGTGCATGAACCTCAAGCCGAAGAGTGGAATCAAACGCAGATCGGGGCACAGACGCATGAGGACGGCGATTGATGCACGATGTGAATGCCGAACTGTAAAGATATACATCACACGGGATATCGGTCCAACGGTCGTTCTGAACATATGTGCGGGTGTCGCGTGACGAGAATTCGAGACGATGGGGCGCGGCCGTCCATTCGCGACGTATTTCCCCCTCTGTGTTGGCGACACTGTAAAAATAGTCAAGCGAAGGGTATTCTGCATTATAATAATTGTCGACACGGCAGGTCCAATGCAACCCGTCGACTGTCGACATGTGATACTGTCGGGGTTCGAGAGCACCATCGATGGGTTCGGAAAGAATATTTAGCATGAGTTCCTCACCAAATGAGGTCTCATATTCCACATTAAAAATCAGTCGCATAGAGTTTTCAGTTAATAAGTACAAACATGGTTGACGATGAGCAAAGGTACATCAAACATTTTGAGTGTTAAAACAAATCGCCACCAAATTTCATGCAAATATAGTGAAAGGTGAGCGCAATGGCAAACGAAAAAAGATTTTTTTCAGTTTGGCATTGCCGAGCCGCATCCTATA
>CAJKQX010000046.1 GCA_905202125.1 uncultured Prevotella sp. | reverse complement strand
CTTTAGCATCAGTGCATATCACATTCTGGGGAAACGCCTGAAAGAACTTGTTGCCAGACACTTTCGTACCACGGTCAACGACCGACTGGATGAAAAACTCCTCATCAGCCGACAACGCCTTCTTACCTGTATGCTTCTGGAGAATGATAAGGTCAGACCCGGCATCTGTTCCGGCATTATCGCTGAACGTGTTGTTTGGCAGACGCAACGCCGCCACAAGGTCGGCACGCTTCACCAGCTCCATCCTGATGAAAGGACTGCCGGCGTTCATAACACCCTGGGATGCTATGAAAGCGACCAGTCCGCCCTCGCGCACTTGGTCGAGTGCTTTGAGAAAGAAATAATTGTGAATTGTCTTGGTCGCCTGACGGTAGGCAATATCCTTGCTCACGGCATACGCCGGGTCTGCGACAGCAAAATCCCCGAAAGGGACATTGGAGGCGGCGACATCAAAATAGCCGTTGAAGTCACGCTCAATCTTTTCAAAACCCTCTATGCGTGTAAGAATAGACGGATGCAGAGCCGAAAGGATTTTGCCCGTGAGCAAATCCTTTTCGTAGGCAAGCACCTCCGCGCCGGGATAACGGTCATTGCGCATAAACGAGTCAATGAAGGCTCCCTGTCCGGCGGACGGTTCCAAAAAACTTTTCACCTCTATGCCGGAATATTTCAGCGCATCTGATATGGCATCCACGATACGGTTGTCGGTGTAGAACGCCGTCAGCACCGACGCTTTCAACGAATCCATATAGTCCTTGAATTCCCTGTCATTGTGGCTGTAATCATGTATCAGCCGACGCAGTTCCACCGTCGGTGCAAACAGCTCTATGTCTGATTTGCTCCACTTGGCGGCATCGGCAAGTTCATCGGCATCGTTGAGAATACATTTCAGCCCACCGAACCCGGCATATTTCCGCAGGATTTCACGCTCTTCTGCATTTTGTGCAGTGCGTCCGGCCACACCGATACGCAGGGCGAGCCTTATCGCCTCGATGTTGTCGCGCATGGTATGTAACTTATTGTAGGCCATTGTCAGAAAGATAGATTACGATTCTGCCTACAATCTCGGTTTCCATCAGTTCAAGGTCAAGGGCATCAACGCCTATTGCCATGCGGTCAATACCGTCGAACAAGTCCGGGATGTCGGTCATAACCTGATTTGTCCAGTATTCCACAGCCTCCTCGCTGTCAAGGTCGATGGTATCCCCGAAATTTTCAAGGATGAGTTCCGATATAGTGTCATACTCCGATGCTCCTATATTGGAGAAAAGCACGGATATAGCCTCGGCTTCCGCCATAGGCACATTGGCCCCGTTGCGCCGCGCATTTTCAAAGGCATCAAGTGCGGCGATAGAGTTGGAAATAATCTGGGGATGGTCAGGGTCAACCTGATATTTGTTGAGCTGGAGATACTGCAACAAATAGAAATAGTAGTAATTGAAGTCGGTAAGACTTCGGTCAAGTTCTAACATGATTGTGGATATTTAGTGGTTTGTGATTACTTCGGGGCGAACAGGTGTTGCAGTGCCGGATCTGACATTATGCGTTCTTTCTCGTCGGCGATGATTTGGATCACATCGGCTTTCACCTGCTCGTAGTTGCGCTGTATTACAGCTTTCATGCGTGACTTGTCGGGTGTGTCGTCCTTGAAATCGGTAAGTACGGGGATAGGCTTGTATCTCGATGTTTCAGCCTTAACTTTCGCGCTGTCTATGACAATCTCGGCATGAAAAATCTTCTGGTCTATGCGCTCGTTTATGTTGTCGCAGACCGCGCCGACGAACATTCCCTGTGTGAGTGTGGAAATCTTGCTCGGCGGGATAAGACTGTCCATCTGCGTGTTTATGGAGTGGCTCACATCCTGACGGTTGATTGAGATTGACTGCCGTTTCTGGAGAACCTTGCCGAACCGCTCGGAGAGTGTCTTGGCGGTTTCTCCCACGACCTGCCCGGAGAAGATATTGCCGACTGTGTTCATCACCACGGCCGCCTCCTTGTCACCGTAGTCGCGTTTGAGCTGGGAGAAGTCCTGAAAGCCGAGGCAGACAGCGACACGGTTGCTTCTTGCGGTGGCAATCAGTTGGTCGAGGCCCTTGAAATATATAGTGGGCAATTCATCTATGATAACCCCGCTTTTCAGCATACCTTTCTTGTTTATGATTTTGACGATACGGGAGTTATACAGTCCGAGTGCCGCGCCATAGATGTTCTGACGGTCGGGGTTGTTGCCCACGCACAGAATTTTAGGTTCTTTCGGGTTGTTGATGTCGAGTGTGAAATCATCGCCGGTCATTACCCAGTAAAGCTGCGGTGAAATCATACGCGACAGCGGGATTTTCGCCGACGCAATCTGTCCCATGAGCTGCTCCGCCGCGCCTCCCTGCCAAGCGTCCATAAAGGGAGAAAGGTAGTTTTCCAGCTCCGGGTAGCTCGTGAGTATGGGGAACAAATCTTCATAACGGCGGTTGAGCAACTCGATGGCATGGGGAAAGGTGCAGTAGATACCGTTCTTGTAGATACGGAGATACCAGATTATAGCCGCGAACAGCACAATCGGGGATTCCACAAAGAAATCGCCCTGCTTGCTCACCCACGACTTGTTGAGATTGAGCATTATAGTGTACGCGCTCTCGTATGCGTCGGCAATATCGGTCATAAAGTCGTGGTGTATCGGGTTGCACCTGTGGCTCCGTTCCGGATCGTCGAAATTTATCATGTAGAATTTCGGCTTGACTTTGCCGTATCCGTCCTTGTGCGTCAGCAGATGGTTGTAGGCTATCTCGCTCAAATCCGGGCTTTTGAAATCATAGATATAGCCGCTGTACCCTTTCTCTATCATCTGTTTGATGAAGGAGTTGATTACGGCGTATGACTTGCCGGAACCGGGTGTGCCAAGCACGATAGTGGCACGGAAAGGATTAACGACATTTATCCAGCCTTTGTGCCATTTCTTCTCAAAGTAGAATCTGGTCGGCAGGTTTATGGAATATTCGTTGTCCATAAGCTCCGTTTCCTGCATGAAGCTCTCGTTCTCATCGTTGAAACGGTCGTCCATCATGTTGTTCTTCAGCATACGCCCGGCCCATATACCGCCCATCATCAGGCAGATGTAGCCCGTGACGGTGGTGATTATATAGGTGTAGCGCATACCTATGTCGAGTGTCCACCAGTTCAGCAGGAACAGCACACAGCCTATGGCGAGTGTCACGCCGATATGCCTCCATGTGATGTTTTCGCTCCTTACGCCTCTGGTGCCGAAACACGACAGACCGAGAAGCAGCAGTGCGAAAAGTTTGGCGTTGAAGGTGGTGTTGAAAAGACCGCAGGTGCGGTTGAAATTGGCGCAGATCTTATGGACGGTCGAATAGAACCAGCCGCTGTCCACGGTCTCCACGCGGGTGAACCAGTAAAGGTTGGCGACAACCAGCACGATACTGACCGCCCGCAGGAAGTCCATGATCTTCGCCAACGCTCTGAGGTCGTCCTCTTGTTGGCTCATAATAATGTGGGATTAAAGATTAAAATTTCGGGCGACGCCCTTTCTTCTTCTTTCGCTGCATACGGCGGCGGAATTCTTCCTCGTCGGGATTGAACGACTGCCCAGGCTGGAACAGGTCAAGACCCGGAAGTGTGAAGTCTTTATCACCGTAATCAGAGGTGGATTGAGAAGAGACTGATTGTTGCTGACCACCTGTTGTCTGCTGGCCTCCCGATGGCTGCTGCGTGTTGTCCGACTGGGATTGTGTGTCCGTATGTGTATCGGAATTCTGCTCTGTCTCGTGTGAGGTAACGGGAGTATAAGGTAGCGGCACATCGTTTGTCGGCTGCGCCTGCGGATTGTTGAAACGCTCATTAAGGGCATTTGCCGAGAACTGCTTGCCGAGTCGGGAGCCGTTCAATACCGTCATGGTGTTGTGGTCGATGAACGTAACGCCGTATATGCGCCCCTCGTCGGTATAGCGGAAAACAACATCTATGCCGCAGTCCTTCAGCTTGGATGTAAAATCGTCCTTACCCGTTGATTGAGCGAGGCAGTCCGCAACCTTGCGTTTAGTGGTAGCAATGTCAATCTTGTCCTTCGCTTTCTCGAAACGGCTGTCGATTGCCGTTCTGCTTGCGAACTTGCCGAGGCGTGAAGCCTTGAATGGATTGGCGATAACCTTGCCTTCATCGTCTGTGGCGAAATACACCAGACCGTGATACTCGCGCCCGTTAACCCTGCCGTCGGTCTGCTCACACCTTATATTATATAAGGAGAGAACTGCGTTATACTCGCCGAGAGTCTGAAACTTGTATCGCATACCTACCATTTTGACGGTATTGGCAACCTGTCGCTTGATGTCGCCCGAAGGGTCAACCTTTTTAATCGGCATATCGGGAGTGATCTTTTCGCGCTGCGCCTTGTGGAGATTGTATTTTTCCTCCAGTTCTGTGGTGATTTTCTTGCTTCGCCGGAACAGAAAATCCTGATTGAGCCGCTTGCCCTGCTCGTTGACATTGACAGTCACTATATGGATATGGTGCCGGTCTATGTCCTCGTGCTTGTAAATTATGAAAGGCTGCTCCCCGAAGCCGAGTTTCTCCAGATATTCACGGGCGAGGATTTCAAAATCCTGATCCGTGAGTTTATCATCCGGGTGCGGATTGAGCGAGATATGAAGAACCGGCTTTTTTGTCCGACCCATCAACGGCATGAACTCTCTGAAATTTTCGGCAATACGACCGATGTCGATTTGCCCGTCTGCCGGGAGAATGATTTTGTTGGCTCCCAACAGACGGCCTTCCTCTTTGTTGATTTTCTCGGAATTGTATGCCAGCGCGCCATAGAGCGAGGAACCTATCGAGATTTTTGCGACCATTGTTCATCGAATTTTTCAGACAGAGCCATGACATCGGTCATCACGGCAATCATGTCGATTGTGGCTTTCTCCAGCTTGTAGAGGGATGCCATTGCTTTCTTTTCGGTGAAATTGGCGCGAAGCTCCTTCACAACGAGGTTGTAGTTTACCCCGATTGTGCGGTACTGGCAGAAAAATTCGGATAGTTTGGCGCAATAGACGGCAAGCGATTTGTCGGTGGTCAGTACCCTGAAAGGCTTGCCGAAGATGAGCTGCTTGATGAAAGTGGCCTTGACAGTCGCGTTTGCCCTTTCCATCATCCGGGACAATTCATCCCATTCGAGGTCGTCAAAACGTACCTTGACGCAGTGGCTGCACTTGTTGGCAACCGGCGGTCGTCCGCCCTTGTTAACGAAATCAGTCATAAAAAGTGGATTATAAATGGTGAGTGCATCAAGGGTGTCAATGCCTACGCAGTAAAATCGAGGGATATTCGACTTTGGAGATATATCCTACATAGCAAGGTCGTTTCGTGTGGACTGCCGGTACCTCGAAACCTTTTCGGACCCCGAAAAGACACCTTGCTATGTCTATGTGGACATTCTTCCTTAATAGAAAATTGGCAATGTCAGTCAATGATGCCCGGTATCATTATGATGACAATGAGAAAAGCCGCTTTTCATTGCCCGGAGGAAGAAAATCACCGTGATGCTGATATAAAGATACGAAAAAAATCCCTGATTTGCCAGCGATGAGATAAAAATTCCGATAATTAAGAAACAGGCGATGGAAGCAGCAAAAAAATTTGCGCGGCGAAATGTTAAAAATTCAGCCGAGTTTTTCGGACATAGCCGGACATAGTTGGACATAGCCGGACAATGCTCTTAATCACAGCAAATTGGCTTATTTTTAGATTTGCCAGTTTGCAGAATTATTTGTTTCTTTGTGTAGAGATTGGTTCTCAAGCCTGCCTTCAAGGAAGTCAAACTACTTATTATATTACGCACTATCCATATGAACTGTAAGCTGAGCAACCAGTCCGGCGGGTATAATCCCAACCATTTGGCAATAAAGCTGAATTGCAGTCTTATAAATGTCCTTCCGAACAATCTAAAGAGTAGATTATGTAGAGAGATTAGTTCCTGAATGACATGACAAAGACTGACTTATGAAGCCTGTAAGCCATATATAAAGGATAAATGCCAGCAACCTACCTATCGCCCTATGGCCCTATGGCTATGGCGGACACCACTAAACTCCACATCCAAACCCGAACCAGACATGACTGACGAACCCAAACATTTCCGGCTCACATAGCCGATGCCCTCCCGACAGCGGAGGAAGGTCGCAACGCGCGGCAAAGAAAGCTGTCAATCCATCCCGCATAATCTGTGCCGGCATTGCTTCGCGCCGATAGAAGCCCGGTCTATCCGTGTCAGAAGATACGCTGACGGCCACCGCTATGCAACCACCACTACATCCAAATCCAAATTTGATTTTATGACAGACCCCAAATTTGTCGCTTTCTCCACCCAGAAAGGCGGAGCAGGCAAGACCACTCTGACCGTTTTGGCGGCGAGTTACCTCTACTATGTGAAGGGGCTGAAAGTCCTTGTCGTTGACTGCGACTATCCTCAGTTCAGCATCGAGGAGATGCGCCAGCGCGACAAAGACCTTATCGAGTGTAGCCCTCAGTTCAAGAAACTTTTTTCCGATAATCTGCGCCAGACCAAGCTCGCGCCTTATCCACTCCTGACGGCAAAGCCGGAGGAGGCGATGCAGAAGGTACGCGACATCATCGAGGCCGGAAACGAGATAGACATCGTTTTCTTCGACCTGCCCGGCACGGTCAATAACCGTGGCGTCGTCAACATTCTCAACTGCATGGATACCGTGATAGTGCCGGTCGCGGCAGACAAGGTTATCCTTGAAAGCTCGCTCGCCTTTGCCCTGAAGATACAGGAGTGGCTCACTACCGGACGCACACAGGTCAAACAGATGTATATGCTCTGGAACCTTGTAGATGCCCGTGAGAAAACAGATCTCTACGACCAGTATGAGGCGGTTTTCGAGGAATACGGTCTTATGACGCTGAAAGCCAAGATACCGGATACCAAAAAGTATCGTCGTGAAGGGTCAAAGACGCTCAACCGCGCCGTGTTTCGCTCGACCGTCATGCCTCCTGACAAGACATTGCTTAAAGGTACACGCCTGCCGGAGCTTACCGATGAATTGCTCGGACTTCTCAAACTCTGACCGATATGGCAAAGAAATATGAGTCGGAAATCGACCCTGATGAGTTCATCAGGTCTTTCAGAGAGGAGTCCTCCTCGCTGTCAACGCTTAAAAAGAAGCCAAAGGCAGAGGGTCAGACACAAGAGTCCGAATCGGAAATGACAAAAGTTCCTTCCACCAAATCTGTATCGGAATCCCACCCCAAAGTAAGTGTCGGCAATGACTCAGATCGTGAGCGCAAATATCTGGAGCGTTTCGTATGGAACATGACCTATATGTCGCCGCAGGATAAATATGTAACGACAGAGATAGACCCGGAAATTGAATGGAAAATCCGTCGTATCCTGTTCTGCCGCAAGAAAGGGCGCGTATGCTCGCTAAAGGCTTTCATCAACAACGTACTGGCTGCTCACTTGGAGGAGTATGCCGATGTTATCAACCAACTTAAACTCTAACCAGCTATGCCCAAATCACCACTTGTAACCATCAACGTGAATCCGGCCACTGACATTGATGTCAGAGCCGCAGAGGAGCGCAGGAAATATGCCGCCAAGTTTCTCCGGCCCGGCATTGTTCGCTCCAACACCAAAGTGTATATCTATCCCGAAGTCCATGCCGTCCTGAGTCGTATGGCAGAACGGTTCCGCGATACAGGTGTCTCCATAGGCTCGTATGTATCCGAGATACTTCTCGACCACTTCGCAAACAACCGCGAGGTCATGGAAGGTCTCTATGATGAAAACAGCCAGCCGCTATTCTGATGGAAACGCTGTTTATCATCGCATTGCTCGCAAGCAATGTATGGCTTATCAGGAAAGTGCTGACAAAGCCCGACTCCCAGGCTGCCGGCAAGAATGACAACTGCGTACCTCCGGAACAACCGCCCGCAGATGAAGTGCCCGTGGAAGAAGTCGTAGGCAAAAGTTCCTTCGATGCCGATAAGTTCATAGACTCGTTCCGGGAAATCGCCAAAGAAGCCGCTGCCGAAGCAGCAAGGGAAGTCGTGCCGCTTATTGTCATGGAACTGGGTAAACCCTCCGATGCAGGATTGCCCGATCCACCCGAAGAAAAGCCGTCGGTTCAGATTCCTCCTGAAAAGCTGGACGATATATTCTCCACTCACTCCGTCAGTGAGCTTACCGGCGAAACTCCGCCTCCGGCCGATGCAAATGCCGACGGCATAGACTTTGAGGAAATGCAGACAGCCATTAAGGTGCTGAAAAATCAGCCTCACACCACTGAGGATGAGCAGACCGCCCGGCGGGTAGTTTCCGAACTTGAAGGCACCGAGATAATCGAATATGTAAAACTCGACCCGGTTGTGCGCAAGCGCATACTGATGATTGAATGTCAGTTGCCCGACGTCCCTGAAGATGCTCCGGCGGTGAAAACTGACGAGGCTATTGAGAAAGTCCGCAAGATAGTATTTCATGCTGACATAGACACAACCGATATTGATGCCATCGACTTCAATATCCTCCACTGACCATCACTAAATCCAAATCAATTATTTTATGACTAAATTCTTCAAGTCGCTCTACAAGCGCATCGTGGAGTTTATGAACGCTCCCGGTATGCGCCGCCCTATGGCCGCCATGCTCACACTGATGATATGCGCCGCCAACCTCTATGCCGCCGGCAACGGTCTGGCAGGCATCAACGAGGCAACCTCGATGATGACATCCTATTTCGACCCCGCAACGAAGCTGATTTATGCCATCGGTGCTGTCGTCGGTCTTATCGGCGGTGTCAAGGTCTATGGCAAGTTCAGCTCCGGCGATCCCGACACGAGCAAGACCGCCGCATCGTGGTTCGGTGCCTGTATCTTCCTTGTTGTCGCCGCCACAATTCTGCGCTCGTTCTTCCTCTAATCCATGCCGCTGATGGAATACTCTGTTAACAAGGGCATAGGCAGGACGGTCGAATATAAGGGGCTTAAAGCGCAGTACCTGTTCATCTTCGCAGGAGGTCTTATCGCCGATTTCATACTGTTCGTAATCCTCTATATGTGCGGGGTGCAGCAGGGTCTGTGCATAGGCTTCGGTGCCATAAGCGCGTCGGTGCTGGTGTGGTACACTTTCCACCTCAACGGCAAGTACGGCCAGTACGGACTTATGAAGCTCACATCGGTGAAATACCGTCCCCGATATATCATCAACCGTCTGCGTGTGCGCAATATATTGAAGGGAGGCTGCCGATGAGAAACATACTGAAAGCCACAACACTGGAGTCAAAGCTGCCGCTTCTCGCCGTGGAACACGGCTGTATCATCAGCAAGGATGCCGACATAACCGTGTGCTACGAGGTTACGCTGCCGGAGCTGTTCACCGTCACATCGCAGGAATACGAGGCTATGCACGCCGCATGGTGCAAGGCTATCAAGGTATTGCCCCGCTTCACGGTGGCGCATAAGCAGGACTGGTTTGTGTCGGAGAATTATAAGCCGGAACTGCAAAAAGATGATTTGTCTTTTCTTGACAGGAGCTTCGAGCGTCATTTCAACGAGCGTCCGTATCTGGCGCACAAGTGCTACCTGTATCTGACAAAGACCACAAAGGAGCGTATGCGACAGCAGTCCAACTTCTCCACACTCTGCCGTGGGCGTATCACTCCGAAGGAACTCAATCACGATATGATTGTGGGCTTCATGGAAGCCGTGGGCCAGTTCGAGCGCATAATCAACGACACCGGATATATCTCGCTGCGCAGCATGGGTGACGATGAGATTGTCGGCACCGACAGCACATCGGGCATCATCGAGAGGTATCTCTTGCTGTCAACCGACGATGTAACCTGTCTGGAGGATATAGACCTGTCGCCGAAAGAAATGCGCGTCGGCGACAAGATGCTATGTCTGCACACCCTCTCGGACACCGACGACCTGCCAGGAAAGGTCAGCACCGACAACCGCTATGAACGCCTGTCAACCGACAGAAGCGATTGCAGACTGAGCTTCGCATCTCCCGTGGGTCTGCTCCTGCCGTGCAACCACATCTATAACCAGTATGTGTTTATCGACGACCACGACGAGAATCTGGCGAAGTTTGAAAAGACGGCGCGCAATATGAACTCGCTTTCAAGGTACAGCCGTTCCAACGCAATCAATAAGGAGTGGATAGACCGCTATCTGAACGAGGCACACAGCTATGGTCTTACATCAGTGCGCTGCCACTGCAACATCATGGCTTGGAGTGACGATGCCGAGGAACTGCGCCGGATAAAGAACGATGTCGGCGGTCAGCTTGCGACTATGGGATGTATGCCGAGGCACAACACCATCGACTGCCCGACGCTGTATTGGGCGGCTATGCCCGGCAACGAAGCGGATTTCCCTGCCGAGGAAAGTTTCTATACTTTCATCGAGCCTGCCGTCTGCTTCTTCACTGCCGAAACAAACTACCGTTCCTCACTCTCCCCATTTGGAATAAAAATGGTGGATCGCCTTACGGGTAAACCTGTCCACTTGGATATTTCCGACGAGCCGATGAAGCGCGGCATAACCACCAACCGCAACAAGTTCATTCTCGGCCCGTCGGGTAGCGGCAAGTCTTTCTTCACCAACCATCTGGTACGACAGTATTACGAGCAAGGCGCGCATATCCTGCTGATTGACACCGGCAATTCCTACGAAGGTCTGTGCAACCTTATCCACAACCGTACCCACGGCGAAGACGGTGTGTATTACACCTACACCGAGGAAAAGCCGATTTCTTTCAATCCGTTTTTCACCGAGGACGGGGTGTTTGATGTTGAGAAAAAGGACTCCATCAAGACGCTGCTTCTCACGCTCTGGAAGTCAGAGGACGACAGAGTTTCCAAAACGGAGAGTGGCGAATTAGGCTCCGCACTGTCGATGTTCCTTGAAAAGATGAAGAAAGACCGCAACATCGTTCCCTGCTTCAACTCCTTCTACGAGTTCATGCGCGACGATTACCGTGCTGAAATGGCACAGCGTCCTATCCCCATCTATAAGCAGGATTTTGACATCGACAACTTCCTGACTACTTTAAGGCAATATTATCATGGCGGTCGCTTTGACTTCCTGCTGAACTCAAAGGAGAACATCGACCTGCTCAACAAGCGTTTCGTGGTATTCGAGATTGACGCTATCCGCGACAATAAAGACCTGTTTCCTGTGGTAACGATTATCATCATGGAAGCCTTCATCAACAAGATGCGCCGTCTGAAAGGAGTGCGGAAAGTCCTTATCTGCGAGGAGGCTTGGAAAGCGTTGTCAACGGCGAATATGGCTGAATATATGCGCTATATGTTCAAGACAGTGCGCAAATATTTCGGTGAGGCTGTGGTGGTTACACAGGAGGTTGACGACATAATATCGTCGCCGATTGTCAAGGAGACCATCATCAACAACTCCGACTGCAAGATACTGCTCGACCAGAGAAAGTATATGAACCGCTTTGACCAGATACAGGAGTTGCTCGGTCTGACCGATAAGGAGAAAAGCCAGATTCTCAGTATAAATCTCTCCAATAATCCGAACCGATTATATAAGGAGGTGTGGATCGGGCTGGGTGGAACGCAGTCGGCAGTGTATGCGACAGAGGTATCGCCGGAGGAATACCTCGCCTATACCACCGAGGAAACGGAGAAGATGCAGGTACTCGCCCGCGCCCGTCAGCTCGGCGGCGACATCGAGGCCGCTATCAAACAGTTAGCCAACGAAAGGAGGGTGAACTGATGTATGAAAGTCAAGCAATCCCTAATATTCATCATTTCAGGTCTGTTCCTTTTCCTCGGCCTCCTCCTTGTATCAGCTTACCGGCTGTTTACAGCCCTAATCAGAATCATTGTGAGTATGGCTCACAGAATACGCTAAATCCACTTAATCCACAATCAAATGAAGCAATTAAAGTTTCTTTTCCCCTTAATCGCTCTGTGCCTTCTTTTAGGCACGGGCAGGGCTTCGGCCCAGTGGACTGTAATAGACCCGTCCAACATAGCGCAGTCCATCGTAAACAACTCTAAATCACTTGTGCAGGAGTCGCAGACGGCGACGCACATGGTGAAGAATTTTCAGGAAACTGTGAAAATCTACCAGCAGGCGAAGAAATATTATGACGCGCTCCAGTCGGTGAACAACCTTGTCCGCGATGCCCGCAAGGTGCAGCAGACAATCCTGATGCTCGGCAATATCTCTGGCTACTATGTCAACAATTTCCAAAAGATGCTGACAGATCCCAATTTCACAAGCGCGGAACTCTCGGCTATCGCATCCGGCTACACCCGCATCCTCGAAGAAGCCAACGGTGTCCTCGGCGACTTGAAGCAGGTTGTCAATATAACTACACTGAGCATGACCGACAAAGACCGCATGGATGTCGTTGACGACTGTTACAAGGAAATGAAGCGTCTGAAGAACTTGACGGCATACTATACCAACAAAAATATCAGTGTGTCGTACCTGCGCGCCAAGAAGAAAGCCGACACAAAGCGTGTGGTGGCTCTCTACGGTGACGGCTCCGAAAAATACTGGTGATGCCTATGCTGTGCGCTATTGATTTTTCAAACCTTCACACCATCCTGCGCTCTCTGTACGATGAGATGATGCCTCTTTGCGAGGATATGGCAGTAGTGGCTCAGGGTATAGCCGGATTAGGCGCGCTGTTCTATGTCGCCTATCGTATATGGCAGTCGCTGGCAAGAGCCGAACCGATTGATGTGTTCCCGATGCTGCGCCCCTTTGTAATCGGTTTCTGTATCATGTTCTTTCCGACAGTAGTGTTGGGAACCATCAACTCCGTCATGTCTCCGATTGTGCAGGGTACCGCCTCGATGCTCGAAGGCCAGACCCTCGACATGAAGAAGTACCGTGAGGAGAAAGATAAACTGGAATACGAGGCTATGATGAACGACCCATCGACAGCTTATCTTGTAGATGATGCCGAATTTGACAGGCAGATAGACGAGTTGGGCGTGACGGAGATAGGAACAGCCGCCGGGATGTATATCGAGCGCGGAATGTATAAGGTCAAGAAGGCTATCCAGAATTTCTTTCGTGAGCTGCTGGAGATGCTCTTTCAGGCTGCCTCGCTCACTATTGACACAATCCGCACTTTCTTCCTGATAGTGCTGGCGATACTCGGACCGATTTCATTCGCGCTCTCCGTCTGGGACGGCTTCCAGTCAACCCTGACGCAGTGGATATGCCGCTATATTCAGACCTATCTGTGGTTGCCGGTGGCAGACCTCTTTTCGACGATACTGGCGAAAATACAGGTGCTGATGCTCCAGAATGATATTTCGGAACTGACTAATAATCCGAATGTTGACCTTGACGGGAGCAACACCGCTTATACGGTGTTCATGATTATCGGCATTATCGGGTATTTTACAATTCCAACGGTTGCAGGCTGGATTATACAGGCTGGAGGCGCAGGTAATTACAACCGTGCGGTCAACACCACCGCAATGCAGGTCGGCTCCGGTGCGGCAAGTGTCGCCGGTGGAGTTGCGGGCAATGTGGCAGGTCGGGCCGGTAAACTTCTCAAATAATCATGCCTATGGAGTTCAAATCATTAAGGAACATTGAGTCATCATTTCGCCAGATACGTCTTTTCGGTATCATATTCGTTGCGATGTGTGCCGTTGTGGTGTCGGTCGCGATGATAATGGTGTTCAATTTCGCCGAGAAGCAGCGTGAGAAAATCTATGTCCTTGACAACGGTAAGTCGCTTATGCTTGCCTTGTCGCAGGATATGAGCCAGAACCGACCTGCGGAGGCACGTGAACACGTCCGACGCTTCCACGAGCTGTTCTTCAATCTTTCTCCTGACAAATCAGCCATCGAGCATAACATCAACCGTGCGCTGATACTCAGCGACAAGTCGGCATACAATTATTATACCGATTTCTCGGAGAAAGGTTACTACAACCGTATCATAGCCGGAAATATCAATCAGGTCGTGCAGGTTGACAGCGTGGTGTGTGATTTCAACACATATCCCTATACCGCCAGGACATACGCGCGCCAGATGATTATCCGTGAGTCCAACATGACGGAGCGCACATTGATAACGGTATGCCGTCTGTCAAATGTGTCGCGCTCCGACGACAATCCCAACGGGTTTATTATTGAAGGTTTCAACATCCTTGAAAACAAGGATATAATCACTACCAAACGATGAATGTATTTTCAAATCTGCGTGCCGCGAGAGACACCGTATATAATAAGGTGTGGCGCGCCCCGAAAGGGAAGCTCTCTTCCGGATTGAGGAACCTATGCGACGGTCTTTCTCATAAACAGCGGCTTATGGTCGTAACCATCATGCTTTGCGCCTTCGTCTTGATCGCCTTCTTCGTGTTCGGTCATGCCTGCTATAAAATCGGGCTGGGTCATTCCGGCCGACTTGTGGAGGTCAAGCATATACAGCCTCTGGAAATCAACAATCCCGATGTCAAACCGATAACTCCCGCTGCCTATGACGATGCAGGAATGGAAAGCGAGGATTAACGGCTTCTTCCAGCCCAAATCACAGGCTGAACGGCAGAAGATGATGAAATATTTGGTGGTGATGCCGGCCGCCATTCTCTGCGGTGCAGTGATACTATGGCTCCTTTACACCAGTCTCAACAAGAGCGACGAGCGCGTGGGCGATGCCTTCAACACCGAGATACCGGAAGGAGAGAACGACGGCATGAAAGACAAGATGTCGGAATATGAGGCAGCCGAAGCCGCCAAGGAGAAAGAGGCCCGTCAGCAGACGGTGGCCGTCCTCGATACCCTCACCGCCACGACTCTCCAAGACAGCGGAGTGCGTCAGCCCTCGGCGGTGGAAACATCGGCTCAGGCATATCATGAAGTGCAGGCTTCGCTTGATGACTTTTTTGTGCCGGAGAACAGTGATGCGGCACAGGTCGCCGAGTTGCAGGCACGGATTGATGAGCTGGAGGCGCAGAACATCGTTGCTCAACAGCAGGTGCAGCAACCGAATGAAATGGAACTTATGGAACGCTCCTATCAGTTGGCGGCGCAATATATGGGCAACGGTGGCAACTATCCGCCTCCCGCGCCAGCCGAAGATGAGAAAGGAAAACGCAATGTTCTGCCGGTGGCGCAGGTTAGCAGAAATGTCGTATCATCGCTCGGTGCCGCGTCAAGCAGAAGTTTCAACACCTCCGTCGGCTCGTCAAGAATTGTGAATAAGAACACAATCGCCGCAATTGTCGCCAACAATCAGAGTGTAACCGACGGCGAGAGTGTAAAGTTACGGACCACTGAACCGATGTGGGTAGGCTCACAGCTGATACCACGCAACACCGTAATCGTCGGCTCTGCAAGAGTGCAGGGCGAGAGGCTGGGAATCGAAATATCCTCTATCGAGTGCGACGGATCCATCTACGATGTGGAGTTGCAGGTCTATGACTCCGACGGTCAGGAGGGTATCAACATTCCCAACTCTATGGAGAGTGACACGCTGCACGAAATCGGTGCCAACATGGGCAGTACGATGGGTAGCTCAATCAACATCTCCACCAATACCGAAGCGCAGATTGCCTCAGATGTAGGGCGAGGACTGATAAATGGTGTCAGCCAGTATCTCAACAAGAAGCTGCGAACCGTGAAAGTCCACCTCAAAGCAGGCTATCGTGTGATGCTGCACCAGCCGGAAGATATATGATTATTTACCACTTAATCCACAATCAAATGAATTTCAAATTATTTGTTCTTTCTCTCGTTGCCGTCCTCTGTATGGCTACACCCGCCTTCGCAAAAGGCAAAAAGTCGGTCAATAGTGCCGATAACAACGTGTCGCCTGACACTGAACAGGTTGCTGAACACGACTTGAACGTGTACGGTGATAACTACACCGACGGCGACAAGTTCAGCGGTCTTACCAGAAAAGTCGGTTTCGACCGCATGATTCCGCCTCACGCGCTGGAGGTCTGCTACAACAAGACGACGCACATCATCTTCCCGTCAGAGATTGTTTACTGCGATCTCGGCAATGAAAACCTCGTTGCGGGTCTCGCCGACGGAGCGAAAAACGTGCTGCGTGTCAAATCCGCTTTCAAGTCCTTCAAGCAGGAAACAAACCTGTCGGTCATTACCGAAGACGGCAGCTATTACACGTTTAACGTGAAATTCGCCAAGGAGCCGCTGTTGCTCAGTATTGAAATGACTGACTTTCTCCATGACGGCGAGGCGGTCAATCGTCCCAACAACGCGCAGGAAATCTACCTTGAACGCCTCGGAAGTGAAAGCCCTATGCTTGTTAAGCTGATCATGAAATCAATCCACAAACAGAACAAACGCGAAATCAAACATATCGGGTCAAAGCGTTTCGGGGTGCAGTTCCTCCTGAAATCCATCTATGCCAACAACGGTCTGCTGTATTTCCACACTGAGCTGAAGAACACCTCCAACATTCCTTTCGATGTCGATTTTGTATCGTTCAAGATTGTGGACAAAAAGGTTATCAAGCGTACCGCCATGCAGGAACAGGTATTGGAACCTCTGCGTGCCCAGAACTATGTCGTGGTCGTCCCTGCAAAATCCTCGGAGAGAACGGTGTTCGCATTAGAGAAATTCACAATTCCCGACGATAAGCAGCTTGTGATCGAGGTGGCCGAGAAGGACGGCGGTCGGCACCAGTCCTTCGTGGTGGAGAACGAGGATATTGTTAGAGCCAATGTTATTGACGAATTAAGCATACAGTAATTTATGAGAAAAGCGATGATGATAATCGCTGCCATGCTTGCCCTCTGTGTAGGGCAGGCAATGGCCCAGCGATGCCTCCCCGGAATGTCAGCCGTGGAAATAAAGGCGAACATGGCAGACGGTTTCTATACCGGCAACTCCCGCGACTGCGGCTATTCATTCGGAGTGTATTACTCGGTGTTCAAGGGCGGCGCGAACATTTGGAGCTTCGGCGGCGAGTATCTCCAGACTTACAAGCCTTACGCAGAGAAAGGTCGTATCCCCGTGGCGCAGTTCACGGCGGAAGCCGGATACAATCTACACCTTGTCAGCGACTATTCTCAGACATTCCACCTTTATGGCGGCTTGTCGGCTCTCGGCGGCTATGAAACAGTGAACTGGGGTAAGCACACTCTGTCCGACGGCTCTACGCTCCACAATGGCGACGCCTTCATATATGGCGGTGCGCTCACTCTGCAAGCTGATTTTTATCTCTCAGATAAAATCGCGCTGACAGCCAACGTAAAGGAACGGTTTGTATTCGGCAACTCAACCGGGCATTTCCATACGCAGTATGGAGTAGGTGTAAAATTCATAATTGAATGAGCGATATGGAACCGGTTATAGTAAATCTCGACATCCGAAAAATCCCTCTTACGGATTTTATGAAAGCTCTCGGTCAGGAACATCCCGTGGCGGCTGACGGCAATCTTCGCATTTACAAGGCACCTTATGACCCGAATGGCGAGCCGACGATGGTAATCAACACCGAAACAAATCTATGGCGTGATACAAAGTCCGGTGCCTACGGCGGAATCTATGACCTTGCCTATGAGCTTACAGGGTCGTGTAATATGCGTGAACTGAATATGTATATTGCCGGTGAGATGTCAAATATTCAGAAAGTCAGCATCCGTCAGGCACCAGCAGAACCCCGAAAACAGGAAGCGGTAAAACCCAAACGAAAAATGCGCCTATGAACATTGACGCAATCAAAGGAATATCCCTTGTGGATTTCCTGCACCGCCTCGGCTACGATCCGACCGGACGCGACAGCAAAGGTCTGTGGTTCTATGCCCCGTACCGCAACGAGCAAAAGCCGTCGTTTCATGTAAATCCGCGTAAAAACGTGTGGTTCGATTTTGGCACAGGAGAAGGCGGCGACATCTTCACGCTCGCCGGGGTATTGTCGGGAAAGACCGATTTCGTTGAGCAGGCACGGTATATCGCCGAAAAGATGGATATGCCCGTGGCAGAGCCTTACAAACCGATGCCGTTTGTAGAGGAACCGACATTTGAAAATGTAGCAATATCCCGGCTGGAGTCGCTCGCGTTGCTCCGCTATCTGGCAGAGCGTGGCATACCGAAAGAGATTGCACAACGCTACTGCGTGCAGGTGGACTATGAGCTTCACGGTAAACGCTATTACGCCATCGGCTTTGAGAACAACGCCCACGGCTACGAGCTGCGCAACCCGTTCTTCAAGGGGAGTTATCCGCCTAAGAACATAACACGAATATCCGGCGGCAATCCTCGCTGTAACGTGTTCGAGGGTTTCATAGACTTTCTATCGGCTGAACGCCTCGGCTACAACGACGGCAACGACAGTGTTGTGCTTAACTCCGTAGCAAATGTCGGCAAGGCAATCACGGTTCTTGCGGAATACCCGCTGATACTGTGCTATCTCGACAACGACACCGCCGGGCGTGCCGCAGTCGCCAGACTGCGCCGCGAGTTCGGCGACAGGGTGAGCGACAAATCCGCGCTCTATCCCGACCACAAGGATCTGAACGACTATCTGATGTCGCTCAATCCCAAACAAATCACTAAACCCAAATTCAAATTATGACTACAAATTTCTGTTCACGCATCGGCGATATTCGCCTAACCCCCGCCCGGTTCTTCGGGTTCTGGATTGCTCTTTTTGCAATCGTAATCTCCATGACTTCCTGTTCCGACGACCTCGATGTGCAGCAGTCCTATCCGTTCACGGTGGAGGTCATGCCCTACGGCGACAAAATCACGCAGGGACAGACCGTGGAGCTGCGTTTTGAGATTGTTCCCGAAGGCAACTATTCCAACACCCTCTATACAATACGCTATTTCCAGTATGACGGCGAAGGCACTCTCAAACTCGTTGATGGCCCGGTGCTGGTAAATAATGACCGTGTGCTTCTTGAAAGCAAGACCTTCCGGCTGACATATACTGCAAAATCCTCTCAGGCTCATAAACTCCTGATTGTGATTGAAGACAACTTCAATTCGACCCCGTGGGAACAGACCTTTGAGTTCAACGGCAAGGACAGCGGCGATGATGATGGTGGCAAAATCATCGGCCCGATTGTCGGCCCTGTAACACCGGTTGTGCGATGAAGAAACTATTGTTATTCTTCATGGCGTTGCTGACCCTTGTGGCGGCAACGCCCGCCGCCAACGCAAAGCGGTCTATAATGGAACTGCCTCCGTTTGAGCGTGCCGTGCTGATAATCAAAAAGTTTGAAACGCTCCACAAACCGAAACACTGGCCTTATGTAGGCTACGGTCACCAAGTCCAACCCGGAGAACCTTACCGCCGTGGCGTGCAGCTCACCGAAAGACAGGCAGACGCCCTGTTGCGAAAAGATCTCCGCAAGTTCTGCGCCTTATACTCGCAATACGGCAAAGATTCAATCCTTTTAGCCTGCCTCGCCTACAACTGCGGACCCGGCGTAGTCAACAAGAGCAGTGTTCTGAAGAAACTCAAATCCGGGAACCGCGACATCTTCAAGTCCTACACCTCCCACTGCCGGTATAAAGGCAAATTCCACAAGCAACTCCACCAACGAAGAATAACTGAATTGATGGTTCTATTCTCGAAATAATCTATATTATACAACACTGGTTATCAGTATCCACACTGGTAGGCAGTGTTTGTTTTATATCCTGAATTTTAGTAATTTTGCATAATTAATCATTCATCAAAAAATGAAATATACGTTTGAGCATAGAGAAATTTTTGGGAAACCGTATCTGAAAATGTTTATACGGGATATTACTTGTGAAGAAGTAAAAGAACGTATCGAAATACTTGACTCTATCAAAACGGTAAATATTACTGAATCTAAAAGTATTAGCCATCCCGGAAAAACATTAACAATATATCCACGCGACTGCTATTCACTTCAAGAAGTAGAAACTGACATTCGCTCTCGATTAGAAAAATATTCAGCCAATGTAAAAGAGGTTGTAACCGAAAAGGTAAATGTGGCGAAATTTACAAATCTGGAACATGACTTGCTTAATGAGTTGGAAAAAGCTCAAGCTATTATTATAGTATGCGTGGCATGGTTTACAAATCCGGTACTAAAAGAAAAATTAATCGAGAAATTAAACGATGGTTGTGATGTAAGAGTCATCATCAATGATGACGGTATAAATAAGAAACATTCTGTCGATTTAACTGAATTACCTCATATAAAGGTCAAAGGGGAACGTAAAGGTATAATGCACAAAAAATATTGTGTTATAGATAACAATGTGGTCATAGAAGGATCTTATAATTGGACAACAAATGCAGAACATCGTAATGAGGAAGAATTTACAATTCATCGTAATGATGTTGATTTAGCTTCTCAATTCACAAAAGATTTTAATTCTATATGGAAGAGAGCCAAATAGAATATCCAAACGCCGCCTTTTGGCGGCCGAAATTTTGAGCAAAATCAACGGAGCGACTTCATCACGAGGTCGCTCCGCCTGCTATATTACGACTTG
>CAJKQX010000045.1 GCA_905202125.1 uncultured Prevotella sp. | reverse complement strand
ACAACAAATATAATCTCCAAAACTGCCATGAACTCTAATGACCGATTCGGGATAATATATATGCCGGCAGCACCGCCGACATCCCGCGTCGATGCGCAAAGCCGTTTTTCGGTATGCAAATATAAGTGTTTTGACAACATAAACCATCTGTTTTGAACTAAAATAAATGAAAAGCGGCGTTATGGAGCGAGAATTTCGGATTTTCTTCGTAAGTTTGCATTCATAATGGCAACACGCCGACATACTCCTCCGAGATACGTTGCCAACGGCTCAGACCGCATTTTCCATACGGAACAACGGCTGTTGCGATGAGAAGAATCAATATCGGAAACAGGGAATAAAACACAATGACAATGAGACTCACCATACGCGTAAGCGACAAATCACTTTCATTCTCCACCTTCACCACGGCCGACGGTGGACACTGCGAATATGAGCCCTACCCCACCAACAACGGCATATCGATGGCCGCCAATCTGCGTCAGTCCTTCGGCGAGAGTCGGTTGCTCGGTCGGGGATACAAGGACGCACTCTTCATCATGGATGAGCCGACACTCATAATTCCCATCGAGGAGTACGAGGAAAACGACATCTCCCTGCTCTACAATCACGTCTTTCGCAAGGGCAAGGGCAACGTCATCATGCACAGTGTGCTGCCCAACCTCAATGCCGTGGCCGCTTTTGCCGTCAACAACGACCTCAAACTCGTGGCGGACGACAATTTCGAGCACGTGGATTTCATTCCTCTCATGCAGCCCGTGTGGAACTATCTGCACAAACGCAGTTTTACGGGTCCTCACAAGAAACTGTATGCCTTTTTCCACGACAAACATCTGGAACTTGCGAGCTTCCGTCAGAACAGATTCCGATTCAGCAATCGCTTCAGTGCCGCCCACTATCGCGATGCCGTATATTATATAATGTACGTGTGGAACCAGCTCGGCCTCAACCCCATGACCGACGAGCTACACATCGTGGGAGCTGACTCGGACCGTACAGAACTCCTCCTTACACTGAGACAATATCTCAAGAAGGTGTACGAACTCAATCCCTCCGCCGACTTCGGATTCGTCGTCTCGGGCAAGGATGGCGGCATGCCCTTCGATTTGAAAACATTTTACGCTAAAGGCAAATGAGAATAATTACAGGTCTGTACAAAGGCAGACATTTCGACATACCGCGCAATTTCAAGGCTCGTCCCACGACAGATTTTGCCAAAGAGAACATCTTCAACGTCATCAACGGATACGCAGACCTCGACGGCGCACTCGCCCTCGACCTCTTTGCCGGCACGGGCAGCATATCGCTCGAGTTGCTCTCGCGCGGATGCGCCACGGTGATAAGCGTGGAGGCCGACCGCGACCATGCCGCGTTCATACACCAGTGTATGACGAAAATAAAAGCCGAGAACAACATACTCATACGCGGCGACGTGTTCCGTTTCATCAAGAGCAACCACCAACAGTTTGATTTCATCTTCGCCGACCCGCCTTACGCCATGAAGGAACTGCCCGAGATACCCGCGCTCATCTTCGCCAATGACATGCTCAAGGAGGGCGGGCTTCTTGTCTTTGAGCACGGTGCCAACAACGATTTCAGCAGCGATCCGCATTTCGTGGAGCACCGCAGCTACGGCAGCGTGAATTTCTCGATATTCAGAAAATAATTTTGGTTCATATTGTAATTAGGTGTAGGGCCGCAACCTGTTGCGGCCGCAATCAGTCCATACCTAATCTTTTATAGGACTACATTCCATGCGGACGCGATGTATCGTGTCCCAGTATAAACATCTTGGTTATCAGGCACTTACCCAAAGGCGCATCCGACTAAAGCAACGGTGACACCAGACGCACGAGCGACTCTATCAGGCGTCTGAAAAAAGGTCGTTTGGCCGAATAGGCGGTGCGGTCGAACGGTTCGCACTGTTGCAGATCATGCATGAAAATATCTTTCATGCGCATGGCCACATCCTCACCATACATGAAAAGATTGGATTCAAAATTGTTCTCGAAACTGCGGAAATCGATATTCGTGGAACCGCATGTACAGAGATAATCATCACTCACAAGAATCTTGCTGTGAATGAATCCCGGCCGATACATGTACACCTTCACTCCGGCATCCACCGCCTCGACCACGTATGGCATGCCGGCCCACTCCATCACACGCGAGTCGCTGCGATACGGAATCATTATCCGCACATCGACCCCCGCAACTGCCGCGTTGCGCATGGCGAGCACCACGGGTTCGGTGGGCAGAAAATACGGCGTCTCGATATAAACGTACTTTTTTGCTTCGAGAAATATGCGCACATAGCCCTGCATGATCTCCGGCCAGGGCGCCACGGGGCTGCTCGTCACCACCTGAGCCAGACAACCGCCGCCCTCAGTACGACATGAGTCGGGATAATACTTGAGGTCGGAGATAAGCATGCGCGAGACAAAGAACCAATCGAGCAGAAACGCACACTGTACGGCATACACCGCACCGCCACGCACACGCAGATGGGTGTCGCGCCACGGACAGTCCTGGGCCGTGCCCTTGACATATCTGAGCGCAATGTTCATGCCTCCGATGAAGGCCACACTACCATCTAAGACACATAGTTTGCGATGATTGCGATAGTTCACCTTGCTCGTGAACGCCGGGAACCTCACGGGCATGAACGGCCTCACATCGATGCCGGCCCGCTGCATACGCCCGAAAAAACGGTTAGGCACATTCCAACACCCCACATCGTCGTATATCAGACGCACCTCCACACCCTCGCGCGCCTTGTCGATGAGCGCATCGGCTATAAGATGTCCGAGGGGATCGTCCTCGATGATGTACACGTCGATGTGTATGTGTCGGCGCGCACGACCTATCTCCCGTAGCAGCGCGAGGAAATAGTCGTGACCGTCGGTGTAGATATCCACATCGTTGTCCTTGAACGGCATGGCCGCCGCACTATTGGCAAACATGTTGATGAGGGTCTTGTATTGGTCGGGCAGGCGCAAATCTCTCTGTCGGGCGAACTCGAGCATGGAGTGTCGGGTGATGAGGTCGAGACTGCGGCGGCCGATGACCTTCATCTTTCGTGTGTTTTGCCCGAAAAAGAAATAAATGACAAAACCAACCAACGGGATGAACAACAGCACAAGAATCCATGTCACTGTCTTTGCGGGTTGCTTATTGTCCAGCAACACAGTGAGCACCGTTGTCACCAAAATGGAAACATACAGCAATAAGAATATCCAATGCGCATAAACCATTTGTATTATACAAATACAGCGAAAGACGAGTGCAACGGCAAACGAAAAAATCTATATTTTTTCAGTCTGGCACTGCCGAGCCGCATTCTATATTTTACAAATATAGGAAAATACATTTGAATTATTACAAAATTATATGTATTTAACAATAATTTCCGTCAAAGTGATAGTCTGTCGGTGTATGACAGCATGTCTGTGAGGCCCTACACAGAATAATCAAATTTTTGCATAAATATACGAAAACGAAAGTAAAAAATTTTGACAAATGAAAATCGCAAAATAGAGAAGCGAAGACGGGAAAAACTACATTCAACTCGCGGGATCAGTCCTTGAAAATCGTCGAATGGGTATGGATGACACGATAAAATATATCATTCGCACATCGGAAAGAGAAAAACGGCGATGCAAAAGAGGCCAACTTGCAATGCAAAAGAGGCCAACTTGCAATGCGAAAGGGGCCCTTTTGGCATGCGAAAGGGTTCCTTTGACCATGCGAAAGGGCCCCTTTTGGAAGACAAGTTGACAAAAATCAGGCACCAAAAATGGACATATCGCTGATTATCAACATATTAGCCGAAAGTGCCCAAAACTCGCGTATTTCGGGCCGCGGGAAAAATATTTTGAAATGATGGTCTTCTCGCGAAATAGCGGTGTATATTTATGCAAAAGCGAAAAGCAAAACTGCATAAACATACAAAAATGCGTGTCACGGAAGGAAAGAGCAGACTACTTGAATCCGACCAACTTATGCGTCTGGAGCGAGAGGCGCCACTGCGGATGCTGCTTGACGTATTCGGCACAGGCATCGGTGATAAGTCGGTTATGTGAGGGGTCGCCAGTGTCGCACGGCTGCACATAATAATAATCGGCCTTGATGCCATAGTCGGGCACAGGTCCGACGCCATTGTAGACACATTTCAGTTCGTCACACTCCGTCAGCACCACGTGCTGCTTGGGCGAACACGTCACCCAGTCTATGTTCCGGGGCGGGATGTTTGTGCCGTTGGTCTCGATGGCCACCTCGAAACCATGCTCGTGGAGCAGGTCTATGAACGCCTCGTCCACCTGGAGCGTGGGTTCGCCACCCGTGAGCACACACAGGCGGGAGGGAAAGGCGGTCATGGCCGAGATGATATCCTCGTCGCTCATCTCGACGAAAGATCCGAAATCGGTGTCGCAGAAAGGACATCGGAGATTGCATCCGGCAAATCTCACGAAGACGGCTGCGCGTCCCGTGTTGCGTCCTTCGCCCTGCAACGAATAGAAAATCTCGTTGATACGTTTCATCGTTCAGTCCTTCTCATATATGGCCACATTGCCTTCACTCTCCTGCACACGCGTCTTGTAACAGCACTCGAGGCTGTCCGTGATCCATCGTGCGATATTCTCGGCCGTGGGGTTGAAAGGCAGCACGGCGTTGAGGTCGTTGTGGTCGAGCACATCAGATATTTTTTCCTTTATCTGCGAAAAGTCCGTCACCATGCCGTCGGCATTGAGCGTGTCCGACTTGCAATACACCGTTATCTTCCAGTTGTGCCCATGCACGGCCGAGCACTTGCTTTTGTAAGACAGCATGAGATGGTGGCTCGCGGATATTTCAAATGTTTTTTCGATATAATACATATATTGGTGAATGATGTTTATGAGTGGTGAGGGATGTTCAGACGATGATGTTGTTGCCTATGCGCACGGCCAGTTCGCGCCGTATGGTGTGCATCTGCTTGTATTCGTCCATCAGTTGTCTCATCTTCTCGGGATCGTTTGCAGCGGCCACTATCTCGTTTTTCAGTTCGAGCAGTCGGCAGTTGGCATAGTTCACACGAAAATCGTTGAGCACATGCTCCACCCTGTTGCGCAGTCGGACGAGCCGGTCCTCGGCCTCGATCTTGAGTTCCTCCTCGCTCTTGGGTTCGCTGTCCTTCTTGCTCTCGGATATGAGCCGGTACTTGTCTATGCACAGCGCTGTGGCCATACGACTGATGTCGATGTCGTCGTGATGGATGAAATACTGCTCCGAGTCGAATCCCGGATCAGCCGAATGAGCCACCGCCTCGTCGAGGATGCGAGCCAACAGCGGGTCGGAGAGATGCAGTCCGTCGATGCTGAGATTGTAGTCGATGTATTGGGCCACGCTCAGGTCGATGGTCTCACCGTCCTCGTTCTCCACATTATCATATAATATGGTGGCGCCGTGGCGTATTACCACCTCTATGATCAGTCGTTCCACCTTGGCCGTCTGCGTCTGTGGGGTGTTGGTCGGGGGCGCCTGCGGCGGAGCAACGGCAATCTGCTGTCGGCGCGTTTCGGGCGACGAATCCTCACGCTCGTTGCGTATGAATCCGTTCATCGTGTTGATGAGCGTAGCCTCCTTGATGCCCATGCGCACCGAGCAGTCGTGCAGATACGTGTCGCGCAGTATCTGGTTCTGCACACAGGATATGCTTTTCACCACCGAGTTGATGGCCTCCGAGCGTTTCAGAGGGTCGGTCTCGTTCTTGAGCATGAGGTCTGTCTTGAACTGTATGAAATCCGTCTGGTGGTCCTCGATATATTTGCGGAAATCGGCCACGGTATGTTTGCGGGCGAAACTGTCGGGGTCGTCGCCGTCGGGAAGGAGCAACACCTTTAGGTTCATGCCCTCTGCCAGCAGCATATCCGTACCGCGGAGGGCGGCGTGTATGCCGGCGTTGTCGCCATCGTAGAGCAGAGTGATGTTGGAGGTGAAGCGGTGGAGCATACGTATCTGATGTATGCTGAGCGCCGTACCCGAGTTGGCCACTACATTCTCTATGCCACACTGGTGCATGGAGATGACGTCGGTGTAGCCCTCCACCATGTATACGCGGTCCTCTTTGGCTATGGCCTTCTTGGCCTGATAGATGCCGTAGAGCTCACGTTCCTTATGATAAATATCGCTATCGGGCGAGTTGACGTATTTCTGGTTGACGCCTTTGGTGCGCGAGTCGAGCAGTCGGCCGCCGAAGCCCACCACCTTGCCGTTGAGACCTAACCACGGAAAGATGACGCGTCCGGCGTAGCGGTCGATCAGTTCGCCCCGATCCGTCTTGTAGCAGATGCCCGTCTTGAGCAGGAAATCTTCGCGATAGCCCTTGCCGAGAGCCGTCTGTGCCAGCGCCAACCGATTGGGCAGGTCGTAGCCCAACTGAAATTTCCTGATGATATTGTCCTGAAAGCCGCGGCTGCGGAAATAGGCCATGCCCACGGCCACGCCATCCATATCGTTATGAAGGAGATCCTCGAAATAGCCTGCGGCCCACTCGTTGACGATGAACATACTCTCGCGCTCACTCTGCTCGCGCTTCTCGTCGTCGCTGAGCTCACGTTCGCGTATCTCGATATGATATTTGGCGGCGAGCCATCTGAGCGCTTCGGGATAGGTCATCTGCTCATGCTCCATGATGAAACTCACGGAGTCGCCACCCTTGCCACATCCGAAACAATGGCAGATGCCACGTGCCGGCGACACATGAAAGGACGGAGTCTTCTCGTCGTGAAACGGACACAGACCCTTATAGTTGGCTCCGCTCTTGCGCAGAGTCACAAACTCCGACACCACCTCGACAATGTTGGCGGCATCCTTGATTTTCTCTATCGTCTCCCTATCTATCATCAAGGTGCGAAGTTACATATTTTTTTTAATTCAAGAAACCTTATCTATACGAAAAATGGCGATACTCTTCGCAAGCATCGCCATTTATCCCAAATCGGTCATTAGATTTCTAATTCGTTTCGTCTTTATATCCGTTGTATTGCAACCGTCTTGTCGAAGGCATAGCGGGCTATGTCAAGACAAAACGGGCAGCAAGACGGCGGATAGAAAGGCGAAAAGGATGAAAAGACAATATTAATCATCTGATTTAAACATATTGGCGGTCTAATGACCGATTTGGGTTTATATTGTTTATCCTAAAATGTGGTCATTACAGATTGGCCAGTTCGATCACCTTTTCGACTGCGGCATGGAGTCCGTCGGGGTTCTTTCCTCCGGCAGTGGCGAAATGAGGCTGTCCGCCTCCGCCACCCTGAATGAGACGTGCCGCCTCGCGCACCATCTGTCCGGCATTGAGACCGTGGGATTCCACCATATCCTCGCTGAGAATCACGCTGAGCATGGGTTTGCCGTCCTCCACAGAACCGATGACGCAGAGCAGGTTGGCCGGTATCTCCTGACGGATCTTGAACACAAGGTCTTTGGCAGCGGCCGCATTCATAGGCAGTACGGCCGATACCACGCTGACGCCGTTGACGTCTTTGGCAGAGGCCACGAGTTTGCTCTTGATACGCTCCACCGCTTCGGCACGGAAATGCTCGAGGTCTTTCTTCATCGCTCCGTGCTCATCGATGTACTTGGTGATGACGCCTTTGAGGTCTTTGGCATTGTTGAACAACGCGCGTATGCCACGCACGGCATCCTCAAGGTCGTACATCATCTGCTCACACTCCTTGCCTGTCTTGGCCTCGATACGACGTATGCCGGCAGCCACGCTGCTCTCGCTCACGATCTTGAACATACCGATGTGACCGGTAGACTGTGCATGGATACCGCCACAGAACTCGCAGCTGGGACCGAAACGCACCACGCGCACCTTGTCGCCGTATTTCTCGCCGAAGAGAGCGATGGCTCCCATCGTCCTGGCCTCCTCGAACGGAGTGTCGCGGTGCTCATCGAGCGGGATGTCCTGACGTATCATGTCGTTGACGATGCGCTCCACCTGACGCAATTCCTCGTCTGTGACCTTCTGGAAATGAGAGAAGTCGAAACGCAATGTGGTGTCCGACACGTACGAACCTTTCTGCTCGACATGGTCGCCGAGCACCTGTTTGAGGGCGTAGTCCAGCAAGTGGGTGGCCGTATGGTTGGCCGAGCAGCCGGCACGTTTGTCGGTGTTGACACATGCCATGAAATCGGCCGAGAGATTCTCGGGCAGCTTCTTGACGATGTGCACGGTCTGTCCGTTCTCACGCTTGGTGTCGGTGATCTCCACCGTCTCGTTCTCACTGACGAGCACTCCACTGTCGCCTACCTGTCCACCCATCTCGCCGTAGAACGGGGTCCGGTCGAGAACAATCTCGAAGAACGATGATTTCTTCTGTGTGACCTTGCGGTAGCGCAGTATGTGACACTCATACTCGGTGTAGTCGTAGCCCATGAACGTCTGCTCGCCATCGGCCACCACCATCCAGTCGCCATTCTCCACGGCAGCCGCATTGCGCGCACGTGCCTTCTGCTTCTGCATCTCCTCGTCAAACTGAGCTTCGTCCACGGTGAGCCCGTTCTCACGACAGATGAGCTGGGTGAGATCGAGCGGGAATCCGTAGGTGTCGAACAGGCGGAAAGCCTGCACTCCGTCGAGCACCGTGGTGCCCTTTGTCTTCATCTCGCTCATGGCCTCGTTGAGCAGGCTGATGCCCTTCTCGAGAGTGCGGAGGAAGGAGTCTTCCTCTTCCTTCATCACACGTCCGATGAGCTCGCGCTGTCCCGGCAGTTCGGGATAAGCCTCGCCCATCTCCTGTATCAGGACGGGCAGCAACTTGTAGAGGAACGCATCCTTCTGTCCTAAGAAGGTGTAGGCATAGCGCACGGCACGGCGCAGGATGCGGCGAATGACGTATCCTGCTTTGGCATTGCCCGGCAACTGGCCGTCGGCAATGGAGAAAGCCACGGCGCGCAGGTGGTCGGCGCATACGCGCATGGCCACATCGGTGTCCTCGGAGGTACCATACTGAATGCCGGTGATATGTTCGATTTCCTTGATTATAGGCTGGAACACGTCGGTGTCATAGTTGGAGTGTTTGCCCTGCAGGGCGCGCACGAGACGCTCAAATCCCATACCGGTATCGATGACATTCATCGACAGAGGCTCGAGAGAGCCGTCGGCCTTGCGGTTGAACTGCATGAAGACGATGTTCCAGATCTCTATGACCTGCGGGTCGTCTTTGTTGACGAGCTCGCGTCCGGGCACTTTGGCCTTCTCCTCGGGAGTGCGCGAGTCAAGATGTATCTCCGAGCAAGGACCACAGGGACCTGTGTCGCCCATCTCCCAGAAATTGTCGTGCTTGTTGCCATTGATGATATGGTCGGCCGGCACGTGCTTCAGCCAGAAGGATGCAGCCTCCTCGTCGCGTTTCAGATTCTCATCGGCAGCACCCTCAAACACCGTGACGTAGAGGTCTGCGGGGTCGAGATGAAGTACGTCTACGAGATATTCCCACGCCATGTCGATGGCTCCTTCCTTGAAATAATCGCCGAAGCTCCAGTTGCCAAGCATCTCGAACATGGTGTGATGATAAGTGTCATGACCCACCTCATCAAGGTCGTTGTGCTTACCGCTGACGCGCAGACACTTCTGCGAGTCGGCACGGCGGCGCGGCTCGGGGTCGCGTGTACCGAGAATGATATCCTTCCATTGGTTCATTCCGGCATTGGTGAACATCAGTGTGGGGTCATCTTTTATTACCATCGGGGCTGAAGGCACGATGGTATGTCCTTTCGACTCGAAAAACTTTTTGTACGAGTCGCGGATTTCTTTAGCTGTCATCATTTTATGTATAGTTTAATTTCCAATTCTTTACAAAAAGTTTTGCAAAGATACGCCGTTTTGATTATTTTTGCAAATAAATTAATCATTGTTTAATAAAAACACTCGGCTTATGGCATTGAATCCCAACAAGAATCTCAAACTATACTACTCGATAAAGGAGGTTGCCGCCCAGTTTGGCATCAACGAGAGCACCCTGCGCTACTGGGAAACGGAATTTCCGCATCTCAAACCCAAGACCACGGGGCAAAAGATAAGACAATACACCGAAAAGGACATCGAACAGATCAAGGTGATATACAATCTTGTGAAGGTGCGCGGATTCAAAATTGCCGCCGCACGCAAGATGCTCAACAAGAACAGAGCGGGCGCGGACAAGAGCACGGACGTGATAGACACGCTCATCTCCGTGCGCGACGAGCTCAAGGAACTGAAAAAGCAGATTGACGGAATGCTCTGAGACACGAGCCGGAACGAACATTCCGACATACGGATTCAACCTATACGAAGAATATAAAAACGACCTCTGATACGAAAACATTAAACTGATGAAGACTCATATCAAACTCTTTTACACATTTATACTTTGTCTCTTGACCGCCCTGCCCGTTTCAGCCCAGAAGCACAAGGCACCCGCACCCATGTATCGCGACCCTGTGACGGATGGTGCCGCCGACCCTGTGGTGTTCTGGAACAGGAAGGAGAAATGCTGGTGGATGCTCTACACGCAGCGCAGGGCCAACCTCAACACGGCCGATGTGGCCTACTGCTACGGCAACGCCATAGGTGTGGCACAGTCGGACGACAACGGTGCGACGTGGTACTATCGCGGCACTCTCGACCTCGACTTTGAACCCGGACACAACACGTTTTGGGCTCCCGAGGTGGTGTACGACAAAGGCACCTACCATCTCTTTGTCACATACATACGCGGAGTGAGAAACCATTGGGGAGGACACTCGCAGTTCATACACTACACAAGCAAAAACCTGTGGGACTGGAAATGTCTGGGACCGGTGGATTTCGGCCCGGGCAAAATCATCGACATCACGATATGCGCCAACCCCAACGGCGGTTGGCGGGCATGGTACAAGAATGAGAGCGCCGGCTCCAACACGTTCATGGCCGACAGCAAGGACCTGAAGAAATGGTCTAAGGGCAAGCTGGCTATCGGAGGCACGGCCTGCGAGGGACCTAAGGTGTTCCGATTCAAGGACTACTACTGGATGCTCACCGACGAGTGGCGGGGCCTGCGGCTGTATCGCTCGGCCGACCTCGAGCAGTGGGAGCATCAGGGTCTCATTCTCGGTGAACCGGGCACACGACCCGATGACGCCACCAACGGACTGCACTGCGACGTGGTGGTCACGGGCGACAAGGCATACGTGATATATTTCACGCATCCCGGACGCGGCGAGAAGGGCGACAAACCGGACCCGGCGCCGGGAGTGATGCCGTACAGACTGCGCCGTACGTCAATACAATGTGCCGAACTGAAATACGAGAACGGTACGCTCTCATGCGACCGGTCGGGCGATTTCGACTTTTTCCTGCTAATCAAAACCAGTAAATAAAATCACACTCAACATACACAAACAACACAACTCACGAATATGAAAAGAATTATCACAATTTGTATAATGGCATGCGCCATATCGGCTTGGCCTATTCTCAATGCAAAAGCACAAGACACCGCGGAAGACGACGACTCCAAATATGCCACCGAACTGCTGAAAGCGGGCACAGCGGCACCTGATTTCACACTGAAGACGCCCGACGGCAAGGCCGTGTCCCTGGCCGACTACCGCGGACATTACGTCGTGCTCGACTTCTGGGCATCATGGTGTCCCGACTGCATAAAGGACCTGCCGAACATGAAACGGATGTACGACTCGTACGGCGAACGCGGCATTGTGTTCATCGGCGTGTCTTTTGACGACAAGAAAGAGAACTGGACCAACGCGTTGGAAAAGCACGGCATAAGATACACCCAGGTGAGCGAACTGAAGAAATGGAAAGAAACCGACATTTCCAAACGTTACAACATCAAGTGGATACCATCGATGTATCTCATCGACCCTGAAGGAAAAGTGGTGCTCGCAACCGTGATGTCCGAGAAGATAGAAAGGGAACTGGGCAAGATATCACCCGAATGTGAAGAGCCGACACAAGCCGAATGACACCCGACAGAGAGATGATGGCCGCGTGGTTTGACGAGTTCAACCGCAACTATTTCGACAATTCGCTACCCGTGCCACGCCTGTCATGCGGCAAATCGCGCACCCGTCTTGGCACGATGAGCTGCCGGCGGCAACGCACACCTGCCGGATGGAGAAGCTACGACTACTCCATCCGGCTCAGCACTTACTACGAACTGTCGGAACAGGAATTGCGCACGGTGCTCTTGCACGAGATGATACATTATTACATCGCGTACAAGGGCATCTGCGACAATGCTCCTCACGGTCGTGTTTTCCGCACCATAATGGACAAGTTGAACACTCAATACGGCTGGCACATCAGCATTTCCACATCGTGTGCCGGGCTGCAACCGGCCACCGGTGCCACCACCACAAAGCGGCGTCTCGTGCTTGCCGTTGAAACAAACGACGGCCGCTTAATGCTCAGCGTCGTAAATCCACATTATGCATCAGCCATAGATACAGCAATCAAACGTTCGGGAGAAATAAAAAGCCACGAGTGGTATACCACCCGAAACGTTTTTTTTGCCGCGTTTCCGGTAGTGCGCAGCCTGAGAGGAAGGGTTATGGCGCATGACGAATACAACGACCTGACATCCCAAATGACAAAAATCACACTCAGGCCTTAACCCGAATCAAGTCGGATATTTTGTAAGCAGGCAGCGTGAGACAAACGGTGACAGGCTGCAAAACATGATGAGTGATACACGTTTAACCATCATGAGACAGCCTTGCGGAAACAAATCGCAAGGAGCTGAAAATCATGGCGTGCGCAAAACAAATATTGCACAAAACTCACGAAATGAGCACAAGGACGCGCGTTTTGTGCAATTTTAAAACCTTTAATTTTGCTGTTAATCAAAAACTTATTACTTTTGCATGGATAAGCGTTGATGTATTAACCATTTACGACGCTCTATAAAAACCGGATTAACAGTTTATTTTTACTATAAATTTATGAGTTTGAAAATTGTAGTACTTGCCAAACAAGTACCCGACACAAGAAATGTGGGTAAAGACGCTATGACAGCCGAGGGAACGGTCAACCGTGCCGCGCTGCCCGCCATCTTCAACCCCGAAGACCTGAACGCACTGGAACAGGCACTGAGACTGAAAGAACAAAACCCCGGCTCGACAGTGGGCATACTGACAATGGGTCCTCCCCGTGCAGCCGAAATCATACGCCAGGGACTCTATCGCGGAGCCGACACAGGATGGTTGCTCACCGACCGTCTGTTTGCCGGCGCCGACACTTTGGCCACATCCTACGCCCTGTCTGCCGCCATACAGAAGATTGGTGACGTGGACATCGTCATCGGTGGTCGTCAAGCTATCGACGGTGACACAGCACAGGTTGGTCCGCAGGTGGCACAGAAATTGGGTCTGTCGCAGGTGACATACGCCGAGGAGATAACCAAATGCGAGGACGGACGTCTCACCATTCGCCGCCACATCGACGGAGGCGTGGAGACAGTAGAGGCTCCGATGCCCCTCGTGGTGACAGTGACAGGCAGCGCAGACCCTTGCCGTCCGTGCAATGCCAAGCTGGTGATGAAATACAAACGCGCCACAGCTCCGCTGGAGCGCTGTCAGGACGACAAGTACAACTATCTGTATGAAGAGCGTCCGTATCTCACACTGACACAATGGTCGGTGGCCGATGTCGACGGCGACCCCACGCAGTGCGGACTCAGCGGCTCGCCCACAAAGGTGAAGGCCGTGAAGAATATCGTGTTCCAGGCCAAAGAGAGCAAGACTCTCAGCAGCAGCGATGCCGATATGGAAGGCTTGGTGAAAGAATTGTTGGAGGAAAAAATAATAGGATAAACATAATGAACAACGTTTTTGTATATTGCGAGATTGAAGGCACCACAGTGGCCGAGGTCTCTCAGGAACTCCTCACCAAAGGACGCAAACTGGCCAACCAGCTCGGAGTGGAGCTTCACGCCATCGTTGCAGGTACAGGCATCAAAGGAAATGTGGAAAGCCAGATACTGCCCTACGGAGTAGACAAGCTGTTTGTGTTTGATGCCGAGGGACTGTTTCCTTACACATCGGCACCCCACACAGATATCCTCGTAAATCTGTTTAAAGAAGAAAAACCACAGATAGCCCTCATGGGAGCTACCGTCATAGGACGCGACCTGGGCCCGAGAGTATCGTCATCGCTCACCAGCGGACTGACCGCCGACTGCACTCAGCTCGAGATTGGTGATTTCGACGACAAGAAAGCCGACAAACACTACGACAACCTTCTCTATCAGATACGTCCGGCATTCGGCGGCAACATCGTGGCCACCATCGTCAATCCGGAGCATCGTCCGCAGATGGCCACCGTGCGCAGCGGCGTGATGCAAAAGGCCCTCTACGAAGGACAGGCCAAAGGTGAAGTGGTTTATCCCGACACACAGAAATACGTTTCGGCAGAGGCATTCGTCGTTAAGGTGCTCGACCGCCATGTGGAGGCTGCCAAACACAATCTCAAAGGTGCTCCCATCGTTGTGGCCGGAGGTTACGGCGTGGGCAGCAAAGAGAACTTTGACATGCTCTTCAAATTGGCCAAAGAGCTCCACGGAGAGGTAGGCGCAAGCCGTGCCGCCGTAGACGCAGGATGGATTGACAACGACCGACAGATAGGTCAGACCGGCATCACCGTACACCCCAAAGTGTACATCGCATGCGGCATATCCGGCCAGATACAGCATATCGCCGGTATGCAGGACTCGGGCATCATCATATCCATCAACAGCGACCCGGACGCTCCTATCAACAAGATTGCCGACTACGTCATCAACGGCACCGTGGAAGAGGTTGTGCCCAAACTTATCAAATATTACAAACAGAACTCTAAGTAAACAGAAAAATGGCAAACTATTATAGCGATCATCCCGAGTTTGAGTTTTATCTCAACCACCCGGAAATGAAAAGAGTAGTTGAACTCAAGGAGCGCAACTTCCAAGACAAAGACACATACGCCGACGCACCGGTCGATCACGACGACGCCATTGAGAACTACAAGAAGGTGCTTGAGATCACCGGCGACATCGCCGCAAACATCATCGAGCCCAACAGCGAAGACGTGGACCTCGAAGGACCTCACCTCGTCGACGGACGCATGCACTACGCATCCAAGACTTACGACAATCTCGACGCCACACGCAAGGCCGGTCTGTGGGGCATATCGATGCCGCGCCGTTACGGCGGGCTCAACATGCCCATCACTCCCTACTCCATGGCCTCGGAGATAATATCAACAGCCGATGCCGGATTCCAGAACATCTGGTCGCTACAAGACTGCATTGAGACTCTCTACGAGTTTGGCAACGAGGAGCAGCGCATGAAATACATACCCCGCGTATGTGCCGGCGAGACCATGAGTATGGACCTCACCGAGCCCGACGCCGGTTCAGACCTTCAGCGCGTGATGCTCAAGGCCACATACAGCGAGGAAGAGGGATGCTGGCTTCTCAACGGTGTGAAACGTTTCATCACCAACGGCGACTCCGACATACACCTCGTATTGGCCCGTTCGGAAGAAGGCACACGCGACGGACGCGGACTGTCCATGTTCATCTACGACAAGCGTCAGGGCGGCGTGACCGTGCGCCACATCGAGCATAAGTTGGGTATCCACGGTTCGCCCACATGCGAGCTGGTCTACAAGAACGCCCATGCCGAACTCTGCGGTAGCACCCGTATGGGTCTCATCAAGTATGTCATGGCACTGATGAACGGTGCCCGTCTGGGCATCGCGGCACAGTCGGTGGGCGTCAGCCAAGCTGCCTACAACGAGGCATTGGCATACGCCAAAGAGCGCAAACAGTTTGATACAGCCATCATCAATTTTCCGGCCGTATACGACATGGTATCGCGCATCAAGGCCAAACTCGATGCCGGACGCAGCATCCTCTATCAGACTGCGCGCTACGTCGACATATACAAGGCTCTCGACGATATCGCCCGCGAGCGCAAGCTCACTCCCGAGGAGCGTCAGGAGCAGAAGAAATACGCCCGTCTGGCAGACGCCTTCACACCTATCGCCAAAGGTATGAACTCCGAATATGCCAACCAGAACGCCTACGACGCAATACAGGTGCATGGCGGTTCGGGCTTCATCATGGAGTACAAGTGCCAGCGTCTGTATCGCGACGCGCGCATCTTCTCCATCTACGAAGGCACAACCCAGCTTCAGGTGGTAGCCGCCATACGCTACATCACCAACGGCACATACATGGGCATCATCAAGGAGATGCTCGAGCGTGAGGTGTCGGACGAGATGAAGGGTCTGAAGGATCGCGTGGCAGCAATGGCCGCCAGACTGGAAGAGGCTGTAAACATCGTGAAAGAGGCCGACAATCAGGACATGCAGGATTTCGTGGCTCGCCGTCTCTACGAGATGACCGCCGACACACTCATGTCGCTCCTCATCATCGAAGACGCCACTCGCGCACCCGAACTATTCTCCAAGAGCGCCAACGTATATGTGCGCTACGCCGAGACAGAGGTTGAAGGCCATTTCTCTTTCATCAAGAACTTCAAGAAAGAGGACATCGCATACTATCGTCAGACAGCTGCAACCGAAGAATAATAACATATTTTCAAAAGAACTATCAAGAAACTGCACCTTCATCACGACGGTGCAGTTTTCTTTTGTTTCATACCTGTTCAACCCAAATCGTCATTAGACCGACAATGGATTTATTGTTCAGGGACGGCACAGCGCCAGACACACGCGGTCCTGGAAATTACGTCCGTTGCGTGTGTGTATCAGTCCCTGGTTGATGATGGCGAAGGCCAGTCTGTGGCCGTTGGGAGCCGTGCAGTAGCCTGCGAGCGACGAGATACCGGTCAGCGAACCGGTCTTGGCATACACATTGCCGCAGGTTGAGGCGTCGTGCATGCGTTTTTTCAGAGTACCGTCTATTCCAGCCTCGGGCAGCGAGGGATGCAGATGGGTGTATATGTCGCGGTTGCGGAAGGCATAGCGCAGAAGCATCACTTCAAGCTCGGCACTGACATAGTTGTAGAGCGACAGTCCCGAACCATCGGCGAAAACATAGCGCAAGGGGTCGAGACCGGCCTTTCTCACGACGCGCCGTATGACACTACGCGCATCGCGGGCCGTGGCCGGACGGTTGCCCGAGCTTGCCGCCAACTGATAGAACATTGATTCGGCAAACAGGTTGTTGCTGTCTTTCATCATCGTCATGAGCACCTGGTCTATGGTGTGAAACCGGCTGCACAATTTAAAGGCGTTTTCCGGACATCGCCCCGAACCGAACGAGGCATCCACCACGATGCCGGCCTCGACGAGTTCCTCGGCAAACCTGTCGAGAAAACGGTCTTTCCTACTGATGAGCAGTGGCGAGAGCACAGGATTGTCATCGTCCCAACACCATCCTTCTCCATAGTTGGCCTCTTCCTTCATCGTCCTGTCGGCATACACGTTGCCGCGTATCGTGTCGACACCCATCTTGCGCAGGCTCTCCACAAAGGCACGCATGTCATCGATGTTGAACATCGGATCGAATCCGCCCACGCAATAGATATCGCCGTTGAGCACACCGTTGTCCACCTGTCCATTGTAATACAGTTCTGTCTTGAACTGATGGCTGCCGTCCAGTATGTCGAGAGCGGCGATGGCGGTGACCAGCTTCATGGTGGATGCGGGGCGCAAGGTCTGTTTCTCATTGTGGCGGTATATGGCCGAATCGGCATCAAGGTCGTACACCATGAGTCCCACCTGCGAGGTAGTGAACATATCGTCTTCCAACAGATTGTCTATCCTCTCCACCACCGATTGCGGCCACGGCAACGACACGGAGTCGGCAAAGACCACATCCACGGTTTCCACACTGTCCGCCGCCACAGAATCGGACGGTTCATAATATTCCTGCGCACACAGAGGGCAGACAGCCCACAGGGCCGTCACAATGATGTATATAAAATGTTTCAAATTCATTTCTCCATTTATCATTTAATAAAAAGCAGGGGTGTTTTTTATCGGATTACAAAAATAGTATTTTTATATCAAATAGCCCAAAATATCTTCATTTTTTACGGCCGCGACACAGCATACTGTCATATTTTGTTTTTATAAAAAAGTATTTTTCGTTTGCCGTTGCGCCCACCTTTTCATAACTTTGTACTCATAATCACAAATCACCAAAAAAAATATATTTACATGAAATACAAGATGATAGTGCTCGACCTGGACGGCACACTGACAAACGACAAGAAAGAGATCACTCCACGCACTCACCACGCCCTCATGAGCGCACAGCAGAAGGGCATCATCGTGGTCTTGGCATCGGGCCGACCCACCTACGGCATCGTGCCGCTGGCCGAGAAACTCAATCTGGCCGGGCACGGCGGATACATCCTGGCCTACAATGGCGGCAAGATTGTTGACTGCCGAAGCGGCGCCACCGTATTCAATCAGGAGTTGGAACCCTCGCTCGTGCCCACGCTCCACGACGAGGCGAAGGCCGCCGGCATGGAGATACTCACCTATCAGGGCGAGGGCATAGCCGCCACAAAGAAGGCCAACAAATATGTGCTGCACGAGGCTTTCATCAACAAGATGCCCGTCACGGAATACCCGGATTTCAAAAACCAGGTGGAGTACCCCATCAACAAATGTCTCATCGTTGGCGACCCCAAACCCCTGCACGTGCTGGAGCAGCGTCTCGCCACCGCGATGGAGGGTCGGCTGTCAGTCTATCGGTCTGCCGGCTTCTTCTTGGAATGCGTACCGCCGGGCATAGAGAAAGCCCGGTCTCTCGATCGTCTGATACGCAGCCTCGGCATAAAGCGTGAGGAGACCATCGCCATAGGCGACGGCTACAACGACAAGGGCATGATAGAGTTCGCGGGATTGGGTGTGGCCATGGCCAACGCATCGACCGAGGTGCAAGATGCCGCCGACTACATCACGTACAGCAACGAGGAGGACGGCGTGGCGCATGTGGTGGAGAAATACATCCTCTGACCTCTCTTCTTCCGGCCGCACACCCCTCACGGATGTTTTGTTTGGAAATATACAGATTGCCATGTAGAGTTTGCAACCGAGCGAAATATTCAATTTATTTTCATCTTCTGTCATATCATTAAAGAAAAAATGCCTACCTTTACGAAATAAAACGAGCCTGAGACAATCAGGGTTATGTTTCATCCTAATAAAAAGCTGAATCATATTATGAATGACATCAAGAATGTGAATCCTTCCGCCATCGTTCAGGAAGGAGCTGACAAAGACTCGAAATTTGATCGCAGACGCCGTATGGCGGGTGCATTTCTCGGCCCCATCTGCGCCCTGTTGGTGTGGATGACGCCCATCTCCGGGCTGTCACCCGAAGCCCATCGTCTGCTTGCCATCATGACGCTCGTGGCTCTTTGGTGGATCACCGAGCCCATCCCCATCCCTGTGACATCACTCGTGGGCCCCACACTGTGCGTGGTCTTCGGCATCGTGAAGATGAAAGAGGCGTTCGCCGCATTCGCCAATCCCATGATATTCCTGTTCATGGGCGGATTCATCATAGCCAAAGCGATGACCGTCAACGGGCTCGACAAGCGCATAGCCTACGGCATCATGTCGATGAGATGGGTGGGCGACAGCCCGCGACGCATATTCCTTGCCATCGGACTGGCGTGCATGCTCTGTTCGGGATGGATCAGCAACACGGCCACAGCGGCCATGATGTTCCCCATAGCGTTGGGTCTGCTCGAAGCCATACGCGAGATGATGGCACAGAACGGCAAGCAGATCAACCTGCGCACATATAAGTATGCCACCGGCCTGATGCTCATGACGGCCTACGCCTGCTCCATAGGCGGTGTGCTCACGCCCATCGGCACACCTCCCAACATCATCATGTTGGGATTTCTCGACGAACTGGCCAACATCCATATATCCTTCTTCCAATGGATGGTATGGGGCTTTGCGGCGATGGTGTGCTATTTCGTGATAGCCTACATCGTGCTCTGGCGTATGTTCCCTGCTGACATCGACCACATCGAGGGTGCCCGCGAACTGATACAGAGGCGCGTGAAGGATCTGGGCCGATGGACCACCGCACAGCGCAATACCTTCATAGCCTTCATGGTGGCCGTGATACTTTGGGTCACACCGGGAATTCTTAATATCGTCTGCGGTTCCGACAGCGAGATACTCAAAACCTACAACAGCATATTCCCCGAGGCCATCGCGGCCATGATAGGAGCCCTGTTGCTCTTCTTCCTGCCGGCCGACAAGAGTTACCGCCACATGACCCTGAAATGGCGCGACGCCGTAGCCGGCGTGGAATGGGGCACATTGCTGCTTTTCGGCGGTGGTCTGGCAATGGGCGGAATGATGTATTCCACCGGACTCTCGGCCTGGATAGGCGAACAGATTATCAATATGCTGGGCGGCGAGCCGTCGCAGATAGTCTTCATAGCCGTGTTCTGCGTCATGGCGCTGTTGCTCTCCGAACTCACCTCCCACACCGCAGCCACCAACATGATAGGCCCGCTCGCCATCGGAGCAGCAGTGTCGGCAGGATTCAACCCCATACCCGTGGCCGTGGGCGTGGCACTCTCCTCCTCACTCGGATTCATGCTTCCGGTATCCACACCGCCCAATGCCATAGTCTACGCCAGCGGATATGTACCCATCACCAAGATGATAAAGACGGGCGTCTACATCGATTTCATAGGCATTGCCCTCGTCACCATCCCGATAGTCATGTATGTTGTGGGTTGGGTGCTTTGATATTTGAGTATCGGGCCATAACCCGAACAAGGATGTAGGTCCGCAACCTGTTGCGGCCGCAAACAATCCATATCAAAACATCATTTAGGTAACAATCTCCCTTGCGGCCGGAATCAATGAACATGGGGAAAAGTGTATAAATATGCAAAACTTTTTGCATATTTATACACTTTATTTCTTCCAAACTCTCTGAGAATCGCATCATTTCGG
>CAJKQX010000044.1 GCA_905202125.1 uncultured Prevotella sp. | reverse complement strand
GCTACAAGGACGAAGGAGGGCGGTGGAGTTGTTGCACTTCTAACTTGACGGTAGGGTGATAAAATTGATTAAGCCCAAATGTATAAGATGTGGGGCCGCAAGCGGATAATCAATTTCGCAAAACACGGGCATCATCACATGACCCGGACTACAAATTATTATAAAAAAATTTTGATATCTACAAAAAAGAGGGTGCGCAGATGCGCACCCTCTTTATCAATCAAATTGTGTATGATTTTAGGATTAGTCTTTAACCTGAACGGTAGCACGACGGTTGAACGAAATCGGAGAGAGGTCGTTCACACCACCTTTGGCGGCAGTTGTCACCTTGTCGCGGCTTACACCCATCTTAACGAGCTCGTTGGCAACGGTCTCGGCACGTTTCTCAGACAGCCACTGGTTGTGAGCGGGCTTACCTGTTGCGCTATCGGCATAACCTGTAACGAGGAGGTCAGCGTCGTTGTCCTTAGCATACTTGGCAACAGCCTGTACGTTTACGAGGTCCTTCTTAGAAGCGATGTTGTACTTGTCGAGGTTGAAGAATACAGAAACCGGAGTGTTAACGAATTCCTTAACAGTCTTCGGAGCCTCTTCTTTCTTCTCTGACAACAGTTTCTTCAGGCGTGCGTTCTCAGCGTTAGCATCGTTGAGCTGTGCATTGAGAGCATCGATCTGAGCCTGAGAGAGGGCCTTGATAGCGTCAACATCGGGTACTTTGTTCCAAGTAGCCTTGCCGAGGTTAACGGTCAGACCAACCTCTGCATAAAGCATGTTGTCGTGGCTATCCCATCCGCGCTCACCTTCGTTAACGTAAACAGAGCTGAACATATCGTTCTCGAAACGGTTGTATCCAATTTCGAGGTTGATGGCAACCTTGCGGCTAACATAGAACTGGTTCAGGATACCTGCGCTCATTGTCATAGCGTAAGTATTGTAGCTGCAATTGCGAGCGAAACCTGCACCGGCGAACGGAACGAAATTCCATACACGATCAGGGTTGTAACCGCAGAGCATGTTGCTCAGGTTGAACAATACCTGCTCCTGTGCATTCCAGTACTTGAAGCTCTGATCCATAGCTTTGCCCCAGACACCGCTTACTTTTGTACGGAGTCCGAGACCCGGAGTGAACCACTTACCAATGGCCAAAGAAGCCTGAGGATTGGAACGGAAACTCTTGAACGGGCTCTTTGTGAGACCAAGTCCGTGCTCTGCAGATGCATAGTATGCAGACCACTGAGCACCGCCCTGAATGAACCAATTGCTCCAGAAAGAATTGGTTGCTACGCTGTGTTTGAGAACAGGATCAGCGTCCTGTGCCACAGTTGACATAGAAACGCCGGCAAAAGCCAACGCAATCAATAATTTTCTCATAATCTAAAATAATTATTTGTTTAAAAATCAAAAAAAATTCAATCACCAAATGTTAAATACATTGTATTTGGATACAAAGTTAACAATAAAAATTAAACATGGACAACTTTTAATTGAAAAAAGTTGGATATCAAGCAAAAAAAAGCATTAAAATATGAAAAATTCATGATTTTCGTGAACTTATCACAGAAACAGATGCTCTATCTCCGTCTGTTTCAATATGCAGAGTATTTTCTTGCCATCGGGCGTATAGTTGAAATTGGAGCACACGAAGAGGTCGTTGATGATATTCTCCATTTCGTCGTTGCCGAGCACCTCGCCGTAGGGAATGGCCACATTTCGTGCAAGAGAGGAAGCCAGTGAGCGGTGGATTTCGTCGAGCGATGGTCCTGTCTCGGCAGAGGATGTCACCATGTCGAGCACGAGTGAGGTGTAGTTGAGCCCGTCGATGCCCGAGGGCACGGTATTGATGGAATAGGTACTGGCTCCGAGGTCGGTGAATTCGAATCCCAAAGCCGTCATTTCATCCATGATATTGAGGAAGAGCTGATTCTCGGATGGTGAGAAATGCACCGTCTCGGGAAAAAGCACCTTCTGGGGATACGACTTACTCTTGGCGAGCTGATTGAGATAACGCTCGTAGAGGATGCGCAGATGGGCGCGATGCTGATCGATGATCATGAGGCCCGACTTGACCGCCACCATGATGTATCGTCCCTTATACTGATAGTGGGCGGGCGACTTGTCATCAATGACATCTTTTTCATCGTCGGCTGAAGACGATGGTACTGATTGTCCGGCGACAGACGAAGAGGTGAAGATGTCGGCCTCATCATTGTTGTGGTGTTTTTGCAATCCTTCGTAAAGCTGCTGCCAGTTATCTGCATTGTGGCTGTTGCCCACAGGTGAGGTCGAAAAATCGTCAAACGGATTGTAGTCGGGGTTATACTGGACCTTCGGCATCTCCACCTCGGTATCCGAGCCGAAGACGGGGATGTCGGGCCTGTCCTGAGTATCAAAGTCGATGGAAGGTATGTCGTTGAACATGCCAAGCGTCTCTTTGACGGCGGCAGAGAGAATCTGCCAGATAGCCTGTTCGTTCTCAAACTTTATCTCGGTCTTCGTAGGATGAATGTTCACATCGATATTTTCGGGGGCCACATCAAAATAGATGAAATAAGGTACCTGTTCGCCCACGGGGATGAGCCGCTCGTAAGCGGTGAGCACGGCCTTGTTGAAATACGGGTGTTTCATATATCGGCCGTTGACAAAGAAATATTGTTGTGCATTCTTCTTGCGCGACGACTCGGGTTTGCCTATGAAACCCGAAATCTTGCACAGGGAGGTGTCCACATTGATGGGCAGAAGATTGTGATTGATTTTCTTGCCGAACACGTCGATGATACGCTGTCGCAGACCGCAAGCACTGAGGCTGAACAGTTCGGCACCGTTGCTGTGCATGGTGAAAGTCACATCGGGATTGACAAGGACGATGCGCTCGAATGCGGTCAGGATATTGTTGAGCTCGGTACTGTTGGACTTGAGAAACTTTCTTCGTGCGGGAACATTATAAAATAGATTCTCAACCATGAAATTGGACCCTACCGGGCATGAACACGGTTGCTGACCGGTGAGTTTGGAACCGGAGATTGACAAAAGAGTACCTATTTCGTCGTCCGGGCGCCGTGTCTTCAGCTCCACCTGAGCCACGGCGGCAATAGAGGCCAATGCCTCGCCGCGAAAGCCCATCGTATGAAGAGCGAAGAGATCGGACGCCGAACGTATCTTGGATGTGGCGTGACGTTCGAACGACAGGCGCGCATCTGTCTCCGACATACCTTTGCCGTTGTCGATGACCTGAATGGACGTGCGTCCGGCATCAATGACCAGCACATTGACAGTAGTGGCGCCGGCATCTACGGCATTCTCCACGAGTTCCTTGATGACGCTCGCAGGACGTTGTATCACCTCGCCCGCCGCAATCTGATTGGCAACCGAATCGGGTAAAAGTTGTATAATATCGCTCATTTTGAAATTTCTAAAAATCCTCACATTAAAAACATTGTCGGTACAGACGGTTTTTCTTTCATTGTAATCTAAATGTACTATGTATCCGGCAACGGTGCACCATCAACGCTCGCCGCCGATGGAGGCTCTGCGTCTCAACTGCTGTAACGGAGCCTGTTGGCGTTTGATGACATTGAGTTTGTCGTCCTCCTTCTTGCCGCGCCACACGAACACATCATCAGGGCTGACGGGCCGCAGATCGTCGAACCATGCAAACTCGGGCAACTTATACCTGTCGGGCGGTATCTGAGTGATGGGATAGACTACGCCGCGCGATCTCGGTGCCCATATCTTTTCGAGCTGACGGTCTTTGGAGAGGAATAGGCGCATGGTGTCGGTCTCGATATAATTGAGATTGGTGAGGGTGCTGTCCTTGTTGTCCGATATATAATAAACGGATTTCACATTACCCGTTGTGACCACCCTGCGTATGACGCCATCGGTGAAGAAGGCATCCATGAGGCGTGATGACACTTGATCGAAATGGTTCTGTGTGTCCACCTGCTCCACCGACAAGGCCTGTCCGATGACCTGAGCATGACGTATGGTGCTGTCGTTCATATAGACGCGAATCTCCTCGCCGAGGAGCTGACGGCGATAGTTCCACACTATCGGGTCGTGATACATCGTCATGCAAGAATCGAGCGAATTGAGCACAAGCGAGTCGCACACCGCCTGTATGTCCGTGCGATAGACGCGCACCTTGTCGAAGGCATGCACCTTGCGATAAACAGAGTCGGTATCGATGTTGTATGTATAGATTTTCAACGAGTCGGAGTGCATGTACAGCGTGTCGACACCTTTCTGTGAGAAATCCTTGAGCAACACATTCTTCGTGGCGTAGCCGTAACCCGTTTTGTCGTTGTATTGCAATATTCCGCAGTTCAGTTCATTCTTGTTGAGCGTATCCAAATACACCACGTTGCCATAACCCTCGTTGGCTCCGGTATTGCTGTTATGATAAAGGCTGTCGCCGGTGATGACCTTTGCGCCATCGATGATGGTGGAGCGTCCGAAAAGTTGCGACTGGTCTGTCCGGGTGTTGAGCCAAGCATCGCGGGTATAAATGGTGTTGGCTCCAGAAACAACCTTTGACGGTCCCATAACGTGTGCCTGTTTCTCATTGGTGTCATAATAAAGGGTATCGGTGGTAATGACCTGCCTGTCGCTCCTCATCTTGACATTGTAGAAGAATGCGGCCTGACGGGTCGATGTGTTGTATTCACCCCAGTCGGACACCAGCTTATCCTTGCCGTCGATGAGCTCTCCACCCTCGAAATAATAAGCGTTGTTGTACAGACGGTCGTAGTTCAGGCTGTCGGCATAAAGCGTCTGTTGGCGGTGTTTCATTATCACATTGTGCCGGGCCTGCATCATCTGTTCCACTCCGTCATAATCGGCATAATCGCATGTGAGAGAGAGCGTGTCGCCCTGTTTGAAACGCACGTGTCCGAAAGCCTGCATCGCATTGGCCTCCTGAAAAAAATAGGCGCTGTCGCACCACAGATGGGCTCCGCGATGTAAAAAATGCACATTACCTTTGAACACCTGTGCATCGGGATTGTTGCCATACGCATCGTATTTCAATTCATCAGAATGAACGAGATACACCTTGTTGTCAACGTCGGGCTTGACAGTGCGTCGCGGTTTTATAACAGATGCCACGGCAGATAAAAGACATAGCCCAAGCAGGCATAGAACCAACGCTATCGTCATTCTATGCCCGCCCGTGTTATCGAATAAATATTTTTTGAGTCTCATTTATTTAATCCAACCCTGGTATTCGAACTGACAATTCCTGTATCTGTCGTTCACCCGGATATATGTGTTTTTGATTTTCTCGACAACCCAGTTGTGCAGGAATGTGGAGCGTTCGTGCATGAGAACCACCTTTTTCAAGACCTGATAGTCCTCGGTGATGGTTGCCCTGTGGGCCGGTGTCCTGCTTTTGAGTTTGACGATGGCACAAACGGTCTTGCCCATATCATTGATCATGTCAAACGGCTGTGAGATATCACCCACCTGCATCTTCTCCACTTGTCGGGCCACCTCTACGGGGAGGTCCTTCATCTGGAAACGCGACGTGCGTCCGTTGTCCGAGATGTAAGACATCAGACCATGGTTGTTGCGTGTGTCCTTATCGTCTGAAACGAACGTAGCCGCCTCCTCAAACGTGTATTTGGCCGAGCGTATATCAGTGGCAAGCGTGTCGAGTTTCAATTTCATCTCGCTGATGGCCTCCTGCGACACTTTCGGTTTGCGCAGGATATGACGCACCTTAATCTTGTCGCCACGTTTGTCGATGAGCTGGATGATATGGAAGCCATACTCCGACTCGACTATCTTGGATATCTTGTTGGGGTCGGTGAGGTTGAACGCCACATTGGCAAAGGCCTGATCGAGGTATCCTCGTCCCACGTAGTCCATCTCTCCGCCCTGTCGTGCCGACGGTGTATCCTCGGAATAGAGACGAGCAAGAGTGGAGAATGTGGTCTCGCCCTTTGTGATGCGATCAGTATACTCGCGCAACTCGTTTTTCACGCGGTTGACTTCCTCCTGTGATATCTTCGGTTGCTTGGTGACAATCTCCACCTCTACTTCTTCAGGCACATAAGGTATGCTGTCCTGAGGCATATCGTGGAAATATTTGCGCACATCGGCGGGTGTGACGGTGATTTCCTTGACCAGTTTGTCTTTCATCATCTTGACCAACTGGGCGTTTTTGAAATCGTCGTGCAACTGCTGTCGCATCTGTGCGATGGTCTGACCACGGTATTCCTCGAGTTTCTCACGCGAACCGGCCAGCATGACCCAACGGTTTATCTGATTGTCGAGTTCTCTCGTGACATCCGACTCCGACACCTCGATCGAGTCGAGCGCGGCCTGATGGAGAAACAATTTCTGCACGGCTATCTGCTCAGGTATGGCGCAATCTGGATTGCCATTCCATTTCACACCCTCGGCATCGCCCTGCAAGCGCATCATCTCCACGTCTGATTTCAATATCGGTTCGTCGCCAACGACCCATATCACCTCATCGGCGATACTGCTTTCGGGTATTTCTTCCGCAACAGCCAGACCGGTCGTATCGTTCGTTTCGTCATTGGCTTTTGTAACACCGGCTTTGACACCGACAACAGAGACAAGCAGTATGGCTTGGGTCATGCAGAGTATATTAAACCACTTTCTCATTCAATTCGATTTTTATTAATTCATTATCACATTGACGTTCGCACATCAATGTTTGTTGACCGTAGCAAGAACTTGTTCGTCCACCTCTACGGGATATTTCTTTCTCAGTTCGGCTATCCACTGTTTCTCATACATCTCCTGACAGTCGGCCACAACCAGATCGCGCACATCCTTGTATGATTTGGGCGCTTTCATGCGTGTGCCGTAGACGGCCGGTATGGGATATTTCTTAGACTCGGTGATTGTCGTATCCTTGCCGAACACCATTTTGTCAACGATATCATTGTCGCCGACCTTGAAGATACCCTTGACAGCCGTGATGCGCACGGTGCTGTCGTTGAATGTCTTGCGGAGTGTCTCGCTCCATTCCTCAAACGGGATATTCTTGACCGCGTCTTTCACAGCCTCGACATCAGCCTGCTCCTGCACCTGATAAGCGATACCCTTGAAACGAGGTGAGTCCCAACGATATTTCTTCTTGTTCTTTTTGAAATAAGCGTTCAGGATATTCTCGTCTTTGGCCACGCGATCCCATACCGTGCGGTTGCTGATCTCATAGAGCAACAATCCGTCATGATATTCCTTGATGAGATATTTGAGCTCGGGGTCTTTGGCCTCCATCTCCCGGGCTCTGCGGTCGAGCACCTCATCCGGGGTCATTGCCGGTACAGACGCTTTGGCTATCGAGTCTATATTGGCGGTGATGATGCTTTCGCGGGCACCGCGCTGGTCAAGGAATGTCATGATATTGGTGCGCAACGAGTCGTAGGGAAAGAAATTACCCTTGTCCTCGAGCAGCACGATATGATATCCTGCGGGAGAGAGGAACGGCTTGCTCATCTCGCCTTTCTTCAATGAATAGACTGTCTCTTCAAACTCCTTGAGGGTCTGTCCCTTTTGCAGCCAGGGCAACATACCGCCGTTGACAGCCGTGCGTTTGTCGTCGGAGTACTTTTTTGCCATATCGGCGAACGACGCACCATTGACGATGGCAGTGTATATGGAGTCTATCTTGTTCTTGGCTGCTGTCTGCTGCTCGTCCGTGGCGTTTTGTCTCAACATCACGAGGATGTGGGCGGGCTTGACCAGTCCTCCGTTGGAGTCGATACGTTCCTGTGTTTCCTTATACACCCTACGAGCCTCACGCTCCATGTCGTCATCATTGAGAAACGAGGGGCGTATCTGCTGATTGCGGTATACGAGAAATTCGGATTTGAAAGCGCTGGTGGTATCGATCTTGGCTTCTTCGGCCGCGAGCACCTTCAGTTTGTAGTTGATGAACAAATCAACATAGTCGGCCACACTTTTCTTGTCGGCCACACTCTCCGAATTGTTTTTATTATATGAGTATTCAAACTCAGAACGGGTGACCGGCGTTCCGTTGATTTTCATCACCACCGGATCGTTCTGAGCGCTGGCAATGCCTCCGCAAAGAAGCATTGCCGGCAACAACAGTTTCAGTTTCATTTACTTGTATATTGTATTGATGTATGTCATTCACGACATTTTCATTATTCAGGACGCGAGTAGTTGGGAGCCTCACTTGTAATCATGATGTCGTGAGGATGACTCTCGAGCACACCTGCATTGGTGATACGGGTGAACTTGGCGTCATGCAGTTTCTCTATTGTAGGTGCTCCGCAATATCCCATACCCGAGCGCAGACCGCCCACGAGTTGGTAGATGACTTCCTGAACAGTGCCTTTGTAAGGTACACGTCCTGCGATGCCCTCCGGCACAAGTTTCTTCACGTCTTTGGTTCCCGACTGGAAATAGCGGTCCTTTGAGCCGTTCTCCATTGCCTCAAGCGAACCCATGCCACGATAGCTCTTGAACTTACGTCCGTTGAAAATCACCGTATCGCCAGGGCTCTCTTCTGTTCCGGCTACGAGCGAACCAATCATCACGCAACTGCCTCCGGCGGCCAACGCCTTGACGATATCGCCCGAGTAGCGCAGTCCGCCGTCTGCTATCAGTGGTACGCCTGTGCCCTGCAATGCGCTGTACACATCGTATATGGCACTGAGCTGAGGTACGCCCACTCCGGCTACTACACGTGTGGTGCAGATAGAACCCGGGCCAATGCCCACCTTGATGGCATCCGCGCCATTGTCGACAAGCATTCTGGCTGCCGCGCCTGTGGCTACGTTACCCACGACAATATCCACCTCAGGGAACGAGGCCTTAGCCTCAACCAGTTTCTCGATCACCGATTTGGAGTGTCCGTGTGCGGTATCGATGACGATAGCATCTGCACCGGCGTTGACAAGAGCCTGCATACGGTCGAGCGTATCCACTGTCACGCCCACTCCTGCGGCCACTCTCAGTCTGCCTTTCTCGTCCTTACAAGCCATCGGTTTGTCTTTGGCTTTGGTGATATCCTTATATGTGATAAGACCGACGATATGATTATCCTTGTCCACTACGGGAAGTTTCTCGATTTTGTGTTCCTGCAATATCTGTGCGGCGGCGGCGAGATCGGTCTGCGCATGTGTCGTCACGAGATTCTCTGATGTCATCACGTCGTCAACGAGTTTGTCGAGATGGCGTTCGAAACGCAAGTCTCTGTTTGTAACGATACCTACGAGATGGTTTTCCTCGTCCACCACGGGAATACCTCCGATATGATAGTCGGCCATCATATCGAGAGCATCCTTGACGGTACGTCCCCTACGTATTGTCACCGGGTCGTAAATCATTCCGTTTTCCGCGCGTTTGACAATAGCCACTTGGCGGGCCTGTTCGACGATAGACATATTTTTGTGAATGACGCCGATACCTCCTTCACGCGCGATGGCAATGGCCATGGCCGATTCGGTCACTGTATCCATCGCTGCCGTTACGTATGGCACATTCAGCTGAATGTGGCGTGAGAATTGGGTTTTCAACTCTACTGCTTTGGGCAGTATTTCCGAATAAGCAGGGATAAGAAGGACGTCATCGAAAGTCAAACCGTCCATTACAATTTTATCTGCAACAAAAGATGACATATACTTAAAAATTTTATTGCGTGCAAATTTAGCAATAAAAATCAAGAACTGAAATAACAATATGTCATTTTCTCTTCTTATTAATGCTATTTAACGCGCATACATTATTTATATATATTGTGCACGGCCGTTTGTTTTTCCTTAAAACGTCGGTCTTTGCGATGTATTCCGGGCCGCATCAGTTGGCCATTTCCGAAAGGAATTTGATACGTACGAGCCGTATGTCTGTCTCAATATTGTCGCCTATAAGTTCGTCGCCGAGTTCGTTGACGGCCTCGTCCACATCACCCGTCTCGCTCTCTCGGAAATAGTCGTAGATACATTCCATCTGGTCGGTATCCATAACATCTTCGATAAAATAGCTGATGTCGAGTTTCGTCCCGCTTTCCACGATGGCTTCTATCTCGCGCAGCAAATCCTCGAATTCCAGATTCTGAGCATCGGCGATGGCATCGAGCGGCACTTTCTTGTCAATATTCTTGATGATGCTCACTTTGATGCTCGATTTTTTTGGCACTGTGCGCACTCTCAGTTCTTCGGGCCGTTCTATCTCGTGCTCGTCGCAATATTTCTTTATCAGTTCGCAGAACTCGCGTCCATAGCGTCGGGCCTTGCCCATGCCCACTCCCTGAATATTCTGTAGCTCGTCCACCGTGACGGGATACATCATAGCCATCTGCTCGAGCGACACATCCTGGAATATCACGTATCCCGGCAGATTGTGCTTGCGACTGATATCCTTGCGCAGCTCCTTGAGCATGGCGAAGAGCGTGGGGTCGAGCACCGAACCGCCGCCCATATCCTCGTCCGAATATTCATCGTTGAACTCGGCGTCCTCCACTATCATGAACGAACCGGGATTCTTCACAAAGCGTCGGCCGGCGGCAGTAATCTTGATTATGCCCTCGTTGTCGAATTCCTTGATCAGGAATCCCGCTATGAGGGCATGTCTGATGACGGGGTTCCATATCTTCGGATCTTCGTCCTCGCCCGAACCGAACTCCTCCAGCTGTTCGTGCTTGTGGAGTACTATCTCGTCAGTCTTTCGTCCTTTCACGAAATCGATGAGATACTGTTGTCCCGGCACCTCTTTTATAGCAATCACGGCATTGAGCACGATGAGCAGGGCCGGTCCGCCCTCCTTCTTCTCTTTCGGGTGGAGGCAGTTGTCGCAGTTGCCGCAGTTTTCAGCCTGATACTCTTCGCCGAAATAGTGCAGCAGCATCTTGCGTCTGCACAGCGACGACTCGGCGTATGCGGCCGTCTCCTGAAGCAGTTGCTTGCCTATCTCCCTTTCGGCCACAGGTTTGCCTTCCATGAATTTCTCCAGTTTCTGAAGGTCCTGATGTGCGAAGAAAGCTATGCAGCGGCCCTCACCGCCGTCGCGTCCGGCACGACCTGTCTCCTGATAATATCCCTCCAGACTCTTGGGTATGTCGTAGTGGATGACGAATCTCACGTCGGGCTTGTCTATGCCCATGCCGAAGGCTATTGTCGCCACGATCACGTCGATACGTTCCATGAGGAAATCGTCCTGTGTCTGCGATCGCGTGGCAGAGTCGAGTCCGGCATGGTATGGTGCCGCCTTTATGTCGTTGGTGCGGAGCACCTCTGCCAGTTCTTCCACTTTCTTGCGCGATATGCAGTATATGATGCCACTCTTGCCGGCATTGTGCTTCACGAATTTTATGATCTGTTTGTCTATGTCTTTGGTCTTCGGCCTCACCTCGTAATACAGGTTGGGGCGGTTGAACGAACTCTTGAACTCTTTGGCGTCCATTATGCCGAGGCTCTTCTTGATATCCGTCCTCACCTTCTCGGTGGCCGTTGCCGTAAGGGCTATCACCGGGGCAGCGCCTATCTTGTTGATTGTGGGACGTATGTTGCGGTACTCGGGTCGGAAATCGTGTCCCCACTCCGAGATACAGTGAGCCTCATCGATGGCGTAGAACGAAATCTTGAATGATTGGAAGAAGTCCAGGTTCTCCTTCTTGTTGAGCGATTCGGGCGCCACATACAGCAGTTTTGTCTTCCCGTCGCGCACGTCGCTCATCACCCGTTCCATCGCCGTCTTGTTGAGCGAGGAGTTGAGATAATGTGCCAGACTGTTGTTTTCGCTCAGTCCGTTGACCACATCCACCTGGTTTTTCATCAACGCTATGAGTGGCGACACCACTATCGCCGTACCTTCCATTATCAACGATGGCAACTGATAGCACAGGCTCTTGCCTCCACCTGTCGGCATGAGCACGAAGGTATTATTGCCATCGAGAAGATTGCAGATAATATCCTTTTGTTCGCCTTTGAACTTGTCAAATCCGAAATATGATTTCAGAATTTCGTTAAGATTATAATTAGTTGTCATAGTTTTTTGTTAAAGGTAGGCATGCCCCGACACTATGGTCGGAGCTATTTATGTGTTTGTATCATTCAGGCTGTTGCGTTGCCCTGTGTCAGGGCGAGTTCTTTCAGGCTCGACTTGTCGAGTTGTTTCTTCACGTAGTCCGCTGTCACTTCGAGCGAGTCGGCTTTTGCCGACGGCAGTTCAAACATGGCGTCAGTCATCACCGACTCCACGATCGACCTCAGTCCGCGCGCTCCGAGCTTGTATTCCACGGCTTTGTCCACGATGTAGTCAAGTGCCTCATCTGTGAACGTCAACCGTATGCCGTCCATTTCAAAGAGTTTGACATACTGTTTGACGATGGAGTTCTTTGGTTCTTCGAGTATCCGTCTGAGGGCCGTGCGGTCGAGTGGTTCGAGATGTGTGAGCACCGGCAGGCGGCCGATGATCTCGGGTATCAATCCGAACGACTTGAGGTCCTGTGGCAAGATGTATTGCATCACGTTCTCCTTGTCAATCTTACGCACGTTGCGCACCGTGTTGAATCCCACCATGCCCGTGTTCATGCGCTGTGCTATCTTGCGTTCGATGCCGTCGAAAGCGCCACCGCAGATGAACAGTATGTTGTGTGTGTCCACGTGGATATAGTCCTGGTCGGGATGTTTGCGTCCGCCCTTTGGCGGCACGTTCACCATTGTTCCCTCGAGCAGTTTGAGCAATCCCTGCTGCACACCCTCGCCGCTCACGTCGCGCGTGATGCTCGGGTTGTCGCTCTTGCGGGCTATCTTGTCTATCTCGTCTATGAAGACGATGCCTCGCTGTGCGGCCTCAAGATCGTAGTCGGCCACCTGTAGCAGTCGGCTCAGTATGCTCTCCACGTCCTCGCCCACATATCCCGCCTCGGTGAACACCGTGGCGTCGACTATGGTGAATGGCACGTCCAGCAGTTTGGCGATGGTACGCGCGAGCAGGGTCTTTCCCGTACCGGTGCTGCCCACCATCACGATGTTGCTCTTCTCTATCTCCACTCCGTTGTCGTCTTTGGGCTGTTGCAGGCGTTTGTAGTGGTTGTACACCGCCACCGAGAGATATTTCTTGGCTTCGTCCTGACCTATGATGTACTGGTCGAGATATTCCTTTATCTCTTTGGGCTTGGGTATCTGTTTGATTTTAAACTTTTTCGATTTCTTGTTCTTATTATCCGGCTCGCCCATTGCCGACTCCACTATCTGGTAGGCCGACACAGCACAGTCGCTACAAATATATCCGTTCATGCCCGTGATGAGCAGCGGCACTTCGTTCTTGCTTCTTCCGCAGAAACTACATACTTCCTTCTTTGGCATCTTCTTTCTTCTTACGTGTCATCACTGCATCAATCATTCCGTAGTCGAGGGCTTCCTGCGCCGTCATCCAGTAGTTGCGGTCGCTGTCCTGCCATACCTTCTCGAACGTCGTATGTGAGTGTTCGGAGATTATGGTGTAAAGTTCTTTCTTGAATTTCTGTATCTCACGGGCCTCGATTTCTATGTCGGAAGCCTGTCCCTGCACGCCGCCGAGCGGTTGGTGTATCATCACGCGGCTATGGGCCAGAGCGTAGCGTCTGCCCTCCTCACCGGCCACGAGCAGCACTGCGGCCATCGATGCCGCCATACCTGTACACATCGTCGACACCTTGCTTTGCACAAACTGCATCGTGTCGTATATGCCGAGACCGGCTGTCACGCTGCCGCCGGGCGAATTGATATAGATATTGATGTCGCGCGTGTTGTCCACCGAGTCGAGATACAACAACTGGGCTTGCAGCACGTTGGCCGTATAATCGTTGATTTCCGTTCCGAGAAAGATGATACGATCGGCCATCAGTCGTGAGAACACATCGAGCTGAGTGACGTTCATCTGCCGTTCCTCGAGGATATACGGATTGAGATATCCGGCCTGCGATTTCATCACTCCGTCCAATGTCATGCTGCTGATACCGAGATGTCCGGTTGCATATTTTCTAAAATCGTTCATATTTCAATTATAGCAAAATAATGTATATATAAAAAGGTTGTCGACCTTTTGCGGTATTTACCCCTGAATACATACGCCCTGCAAAAAAGTCCCGTCGTCCGAAACGAACCCTTTCGCGCTATGGCATATTATCCTATTACAAAGATAAATAAAAAAGTCGACAACCTTTATAAAAAAAGGAAGTTTTTTCTGAAATTATTATTTCATCAATTCGTTGAATTCATCGAGAGTCACTGTTTTCACATCGAGTTTAACGACGTTTTTCAGTGCTTCAACGAGTTTCTTCTCTATTGCGCTGTCCACGAATCCGGCTGCATTGTCGCGCTTGGCGAGCATCTCTTTGGCATAGTTCTCAAGATATTCCTCGGGCACGTTGTTCATGCCGTACTGTGCAAACTGCATGCGGGCCTGATCTTTGGCAACAGCCTTAATGTCGTCATCGCTCACCTTTATATCGTTGGCGGCCACAAGCTGCTCCTTAATGAGGTGCCATGTGAGCTGTTTGATGCTCTCGTCGTAGTTCTTCTCCACATATTCCTCACCCTTGTCTTTGTTGTTGAGCAACATCACGCGTTTGAGGATGGCATCGGGATAAGTGAGTTGTCCCACCTTGTCCATCGTGTACTGACGCAAGTCTGTCAGGAACTTGTAGTCGCTGTTGGCCTGAAGCTGCGGTTTGAGGTTCTCGGCTATCTTTGCCTTGAACTCCTCTTCGCTCTTCACCGTGTCCTTGCCATACACGTTGTCGAACATCTCCTGATTGACCTCTGCCTTCTGGAAGCGGCTCACCTCTGTCACCTGATAGCTGAAATCAGACTCCATGGTCTTGACGGCCTCGCGGTCGATCTTGAGCAATGAGGACACCTCGGCATCGTTCTCGGGATAAGCCTTACGCGGGTTGAAGGCGATGATATCACCGGGTTTGGCGCCATCGAACAGTTTCTTCTGGTCGTCCACCTTGATGTATTCGGGCATCATCACCGCACTTTCCACCGTGATGCCACCCTCTTTAGTGTTGCCGTCGGCGTCGAGCTCGCGCAGGTCGCCCTTGAGCATATCGCGCTGTGCGGGATCGTACACGTCGGCCTTGACGTAAGAGCCCATCTGACTTGCAAACATATCGATCTGCTGACCGATGAGTTTGTCATCCACAGCGATATCGTAATAGGCTATCTTGTTCTTGCCGTTGAGTTCTATCTTGAATTCGGGAGCCACCGCCACATCAAACACGAAAGTGTAAGGAGCATCCTTTTCGATGTCTACCGGCTCTTGTTTCTCTGAAGGCAGCGGTTCGCCCAGCATCTGTATGTTGTTATCCTTGATATACTTATAGATTTGCTCGCCCACGACTTTGTTCACCGCATCGAGTTTCACAGATGTGCCGAACTGTCTTTTCACAAGGCCCATGGGCACCATTCCGGGACGGAAACCCGGGAAATTGGCTTTCTTACGATAGTCTTTGAGTGTTTTTTCGACTGTGTCCTTGAAATCTGCTTCTTCGACTGTGATGGTCAGCAGACCGTTCACCTTGTCTGGGTTTTCGAATGTAATGTTCATCTCTGATATTTTTATTTTTTATTGTTTATTTTCGTTGAGAGTGCAAAATTACTCATTATTAATGTAATTACCTAATGCCGAAGACAAATTTTTATTTTTTCACAATACGAAAACACAAAACAAAGGTTCATCAGAAATCCGGAGTGATGTCTCAAAAAGGTTTATCTCTCCATATATCGGATGAACCCATATTCTTTTGATTTGAACATAGAAAACAGTAGGAGTCAGACTTTATTGACAGCAGGCAGGAGCGGATGCTCTCAACCGGCATTCTCACGTGCGCGGCGCTCTTCGTCAATGAGTTGGAAATCCTTTTTCCTGAGCACGAAACTGTTGCTGAGATATTTCTCCCTCACAATCTTGTTCTCGGCCAGTTCCTCGGGCGCGCCCTGAAAGAGGATACGGCCCTCGAAGAGCAGATAGGCGCGGTCGGTGATGGTGAGCGTCTCCTGCACGTTGTGGTCGGTGATGAGGATACCGATGTTGCGGTATTTCAACCGCCACACGATGTGCTGGATGTCCTCCACGGCTATCGGGTCTACGCCCGCGAAGGGTTCGTCGAGCATGATGAATTTGGGGTCGATGGCCAGACAGCGTGCAATCTCTGTGCGTCGGCGTTCGCCACCGGAGAGCTGGTCGCCCTTGTTCTTGCGCACCTTGTTCAGTCTGAACTCTCTTATGAGGTTTTCCAGTTTCTCCAGTTGCACGGCCCGCGGCTGTCCCGTCATCTCGAGCACGGAGAGGATGTTGTCCTCCACACTCATCTTGCGGAACACACTTGCTTCCTGCGGCAGATAGCCTATGCCTGCCCGTGCACGCTTGTACACAGGATAGTCGGTGATCTCATGCTCGCCGAGAAAGATATGTCCGGCATTGGGCACAATCAGTCCAGTAGTCATATAAAAGGACGTTGTCTTGCCCGCGCCGTTAGGCCCGAGCAGTCCCACTATCTCGCCCTGTTTCACGTTGATGGATACATCGTTGACCACCGTACGTTTGCCATAGCGTTTCACAAGTCCTTCGGTGCGCAGCACCAAACCGTGCATTTCGGCTGCACCGGCCATTTTGTCCATTTCTGCCATATACATGTGTTCTTGCTGTCTGCAAAGTTAAGTTTTTTTCTTGTTACCTACAATATTACATGAGTTTTTTACACCCATTGACGGTTTTATGGGTCATTCAGGGGGCGGGCTTGTTCCATTCCAAAATATTGCAGACCCACCCCATTGCGTTATAATTTCTTGGGACTATCCGTAATAAAACATAAAACTTAACGCAAGCTTGCAGTTTTTCACCTTTTTATGTTACTTTTGCAACCGACTGCATTATAAATTAAAAACATGCTGATAATAAGATCCCTTCATACTCTCGGCCGCTACCTCATGCTCATGGGCCGTTCGTTCTCGAGACCCGAGCGCATGCGTATGTTTTTCAAGCAATACATCAAGGACATGTCGGCCTTAGGTGTCAACTCGATCGGCATCGTGCTGCTGATTTCGTTTTTCATCGGTGCGGTGATCTGCATACAGATGAAGCTCAATATCCAGAGTCCGTGGATGCCGCGATGGGTGTCGGGCTACACCACGCGTGAGATTCTGCTGCTCGAGTTCTCCTCGTCCATCATGTGTCTCATCCTCGCCGGCAAGGTGGGGTCGAACATCGCATCGGAGCTTGGCACAATGCGCGTCACGCAGCAGATCGACGCCCTCGACATCATGGGTGTCAACTCGGCCAACTATCTCATCATGCCGAAGATACTGGCACTGGTCACCATCATGCCTTTCCTCGTGATATTCTCCTCGGCCACCGGTATCCTGGGAGCCTACGGCACGGCATACATCGGACATATACTGCCGCCCGACGACCTCACGCTCGGACTGCAACACGCGTTCAACCCGTGGTTTGTGTGGATGAGTATCATCAAGAGCCTCTTCTTCGCCTTTATCATCTCCAGCGTGTCTTCGTTCTATGGCTACACCGTCGAGGGCGGTTCGGTGGAGGTGGGTACGGCCAGCACCAACGCAGTGGTGAGCTCGAGCGTATTGATACTCTTCTCCGACGTGTTCCTCACACAACTTCTTTCATGACACCCCACACGTGGCGGCACAACGACAAACAATGACTTTCAGAAAAAAATGATTGAAATACAGCATCTTTACAAATCGTTCGAAGACAAGGACGTACTCAAGGATATCAACGCCGTGTTTGAGGACGGCAAGACCAATCTCATCATAGGACAGAGCGGTAGCGGCAAGACCGTGCTGATGAAGAATCTCGTGGGACTGCTCACTCCCACGAGCGGCCGGGTATTGTACGACGGTCGCGACTTCGTGAGTCTCAGCAAACAGGAGAAGGTGCACATGCGCCGCGAGATGGGCATGATATTCCAGAGCGCGGCACTGTTTGACTCGCTCACGGTGCTCGAGAACGTGATGTTCCCGCTCGACATGTTCTCCTCGATGACCTATCGGGACAGGGTGAAACGCGCGCAGGAGTGTCTCGGACGTGTCAATCTCTCCGATGCCGGCAACAAGTATCCGGGCGAGATATCGGGCGGCATGCAGAAACGTGTGGCCATAGCACGGGCCATAGTACTCAATCCCAAGTATCTCTTCTGCGACGAACCCAACTCAGGACTCGACCCGCGCACATCACTCGTCATAGACGATCTGCTCAGCGGCATCACCAAAGAGTTTGGCATCACCACCATCATCAACACCCACGACATGAACTCGGTCATGGGCATCGGCGAGAACATCATCTTCATATATCAGGGTCGTAAGGAGTGGCAGGGCGACAAGGACGGCGTCTTGATATCCAAAAACGAGAAGCTCAACGACCTCGTGTTTGCCTCCGACCTGTTCCGCAAGGTCAAGGAGATGGAAATGAAAAAGGCCGGTATCGTCTGAACCGGCCATCCACCATTTATCATTCAGTTATTCCCCGAAAACAATTTATTGTTTGGCGTGTAGGGCCGCAACCTGTTGCGGCCGCAAGGGATGGGTCAAAAAGACCGTGCGGGATGTATTGATTGCGGCGGCGAAATGACAAATTCAGATGGGTTTTCTTGCAGTCGCAACCTGTTGCGGCCCTGCACCGATTAACAAATTTCATAAAAAACACGGGGATTATTACGGATGGAAACAATCCAATTCCCATCGTATAGGATTATTGTAAATATATTCAGAAATGAGATTCAATTCCTTTTGGTTGCGAATTATTCTGTCATGGAAACCGGATTGCCATGCAAATGTAATACCATGTTGGCCGGCGTATCTGGATACGGATGCTCTTATGCCGCCGATTGTCACGGATAATAATGACCGTTTGTCGGATTTACGAGTGAAAGGGTGATATTGCGGAGCATATATTTCGTCCAGTGCGTCATATTTCCTTGCGGCCGCAACAGGTTGCGGCCCTACACCGGCCTTATCAATTATATTTTTCGGAGATGATATTTCGATAATCAAATGAAAATGGTTGGGCATCACCACCCATTGCGCAATTTCAACGCCCGAATGATGTTGTGAAATATTGGAGATATTGTCATGCAATGCCGCCCCAATCTCGGAAAGACACATTTCACCGTACGAAATATGTCCTAAACAACATCGCTGATTTTTGGTGCAAACGGTGATGAAATACATTCCATCATTATATTTACACCATCGCGCACGAGGATGTTTCCGGTCATCAAGATATGACATTATTTATAGTTTTTTTATTATGATATAAATTGATTGGAATGTAGGGCCGCAACCTGTTGCGGCCGCAAGGGATGGGTCAAAAAGACCGTGCGGGATGTATTGATTGCGGCGGCGAAATGACAAATTCAGATGGGTTTTCTTGCAGTCGCAACCTGTTGCGGCCCTGCACCGACACACACCAAACCGTCATACGCCGTCATCCACTTGTCCTACCTCATCATCCACACACCCTTGTGCTCCACCATCGGCACGACGATTTCCTCTCGTGTGCTGTCGCCATAGTTGAGCATGAGGAAGGCGCGGCCCACGTGGCGCGCCGTGTCGGCCGTGGCGCGCACGATGCTCACGCCGGCTATGCCGCCACGCAACTCTTGCTGGTGGGCCACAAACATCTTGGCGTTGTCCACCAGTTGGGCGCGATACGACGCAGGAATGCTGTCGGGACGGTAAAAGCCGTCCACGTAGGCATCGTACTTGCCCTCAATCAGATAGTCGTAATATATCTTGGCTGTCCGTCCGGCCACCTCGCCGGCATCAGGACCATGACTGCCGCCACAGGCACAGAGTGTCAGGACGGCAGATATAAGGATAAATATAAAATTGCGCATCGCGTTTTTATTTCTGTCGGATGAAGATGTTGATAGGACATCCGTGCATTGACCAGTTCTCGCGTATCTTGTTCTCAAGGAAACGGCGATATGGCTCCTTGATGTATTGCGGCAGGTTGGCGTAGAATACGAAAGAGGGTATCTGCGTGTTGGGCAACTGTGTGCAGTACTTTATCTTGATGTACTTGCCCTTGATCGATGGTGGCGGATAAGCCTCGATGAGGGGCAGCATCACCTCATTGAGCTTGGATGTGCCCACTTTGGCCTTACGGTTGAGGTACACGTCTTTGGCCGTTTCGAGCACCTTGAAGATGCGCTGCTTGGTCAGGGCCGACGCGAAGATGATGGGGAAATCGGTGAACGGTGCCATACGTTTGCGTATGGCGTTCTCGAAGGTCTTTATCACCGCGTTGTCCTTGTTTTCCACCAGATCCCACTTGTTGACCACCACCACGAGCGACTTGTTGTTGCGCTGTATGAGCTGGAAGATGTTCATGTCCTGCATCTCGATGCCGCGCGTGGCGTCGATCATGAGGATGCAGACGTCGGAATTCTCTATGGCACGTATCGATCGCATCACCGAGTAGAACTCCAGATCCTCTGTCACCTTATTCTTGCGGCGTATGCCGGCGGTGTCCACAAGGTAGAAATCGAAACCGAACTTGTCGTAGCGGGTGTAGATGCTGTCGCGCGTGGTGCCCGCTATCTCGGTCACGATGTTGCGTTCCTCGCCGATGAAGGCGTTGATGATACTGCTCTTGCCGGCGTTGGGTCGTCCCACGACGGCGAAACGCGGTATGCCATCCTCCACCATCTCGCCCGTGTCGGGCTTGAGTTTCGACACCACAAGGTCGAGCAGATCGCCCGTGCCGCCACCGTCGATGGCGCTGATGCACTGCGGATCGCCCAGTCCGAGCTTGTAAAACTCGGCGGCGTTGTATCTCAGGGTGTTGTCATCGGTCTTGTTGGCTACGAGTATCACGGGCAGTTTCGTGCGGCGCAATATCTTGGCCACATCTTCATCCCAGTCGGTCAGACCCGTCGCCACGTCCACAAGAAACAGCACCACGTCTGCCTCCTCTGTTGCCACGAGCACCTGTCGGCGTATGGCGTCCTCGAATATGTCGTCCGACTTGACTACCCATCCGCCGGTATCTACTACTGAAAACTCACGACCGTTCCAGTCGCACTTGCCATACTGGCGGTCGCGCGTGGTACCGGCTGTCTCACTGACAATGGCGCTGCGCGTCTTTGTCAGTCGGTTGAAAAGTGTGGATTTGCCAACATTAGGGCGACCCACTATCGCTACCAAATTTCCCATAAATATCTATAAATTCTTGTCGGCAAAGTTACGAAAAAATGATGATATTCGATTTATTCTGCCACAGAAAACCGATATACGGTTGATTGAAATGTTAAATAATGTTATTACCCCCCAGGCCGTCCGAAAACGGCACTTTGAGGCATATCACAGTTGGCAGAGCCG
>CAJKQX010000043.1 GCA_905202125.1 uncultured Prevotella sp. | reverse complement strand
GTAGCTAGCGTTCATCCTGAGCCAGGATCAAACTCTACATTGTATAATATCTTTTCAACTTATAGTTGATTAATCTCTGTTTTTTCGCTCAGTCTGACTTCGGATTATCAAAGGTTACACCTGTCATCTTTATAAAAAAGACGGTTGTGTTCTCCTTACCAACAATGCTCCCATCCATAAAAAAAATGAAAGCATCGTGGAATCTTTCTGTACTACTCTGTCTTTATGTAAATCTGTTCAAAGATCTCTTTCTTTTAACGCTTGTCGAACTTTGTTCTCGAAAGCGGATGCAAAGGTATATAGTTTTTTAATATCCTGCAAGAGTTTGAGGAAAATATTTTACAAAAAGAACGCGATTTTAACACTTATTTACAATAAAGACAGGACAAATAAGGATTTTCACATTATATATAATATACAACGGGACTAAACAATTGTAAAAACGGTTCGAATTTCGCAAAGACTAAAAGGAGAGTACGAGATAATTTAATCCGAAAAGCATCTTAATAAAGCTAAAAAGAATGGCATTGTTTTTGCTTTTGATAATATAAACACATATATTTGCAAGACGAAATTCAGAAAAGATACATTAAACAAATAAAATTAAGGACAAAGATAATAAATCAAAAATCAACACAAATATGGAAACAGACAAATTCTTTATCTCGGAAAGAGATCGCGAGTTGCATCTCTCTCAGGCCTTCCCAATGCTCATGCGCAAGGTATACACATGGATGACATTGGCACTTGCGATAACAGGCATAACGGCGTATGGCATCGCTAACTCCCCCAACCTCATGATGATGATTTACACAAATCCGGCAATCATGTGGGTAGTCATAATAGCCGAACTGGCCCTCGTAATCGGTGTGACATCAGCCATCAACCGCCTGTCACTGGCCACAGCCACAATGTTGTTCATACTTTACTCGGTGCTCAACGGAGTGATGCTTTCATCGATATTCCTGGCATACTCGACCACGGTGATAACGAAAGTATTCCTGATAACGTCGTGCACATTCGGCAGTATGGCCGCATTGGGATATTTCACAAAGAGCGATCTCAGTTCGATTGGCAAGATTGCGATCATGGCACTCATCGGACTTATCATAGCCTCAGTCGTGAACATCTTCATGAAGAGTAGCGGTTTCGACATGATTATCAGTTATGTGGGAGTTCTGGTGTTTGTAGGCCTGACGGCATACGATTCACAAAAAATCAAGAACATGCTTCTCACGCGCGACGAAATGAGCGAAAGCACCCAAAAACTGGCCCTTCTCGGTTCGCTCTCGCTCTACTTGGATTTCATCAACCTGTTCCTGTATCTGCTTCGTATCTTCGGCAGGAACAACGACTGACAGTCTCCATCAGCTTAATAACACATAGAAAACAAGAAAAGAGACCGACGCCATCGTTTTGGGCGTCAGTCTCTTTTCATATTCAACTCAAATCGCTTTATCTGTTCAAATAGCCTCATGCGACGGGCATGACACATCAGAGGCCCTTATTTCCATGTCTTGAAAAACGGATGAGCCTCGGTATTCAATACACATTTATCTAAGCTGAACGTCTCGCTTGGCGCAAAAAACAGATAGCAGTATTTCAATGTTTCCGCAAAAAAGAAACTCTCGAGCGTATCCCATTTTTCCATCGTGCGCACATCACTTATCTGTACGTAGCCATTGTCCGTCTGACAATATTTCTCGATGCCTTCAAACATTGTCTTTCCCATCTCATAGTACTGTCTGTCGCCGGTGAAATGCCAAAGGTAATAGTCAGCCTCGATGGCTTCGGGACGGGCCATATAATACGGTGAAACCACGCTCATGTCCCGGAAATTGATAACCTCGGGCTCGAGACCGTGCATATTCCACATCCTGTTGATGGACGATTGGAGTTTGCGGGCAGTCTTTATGTCCTTGTCCAGACAGAGCACCGCACCATAGAAACAGTCGAGTGCGCAAAACGTGGTGGATGTCCTCTCACCCGTATCCATATCGGCGTGACCATACCAGAAACCTGTCTCACACTCCTGGGCAAGATAGCGTGTGATACCCGCCTTGCACGTCTTCCACATCTTTTTCAGGTCCTTGTCGCCAAAGAGCAGCCATCCTTTCAGGAGATACTCATAATAGGCATCTATGCAACCGCTTATGTGCGAATCCTTGTTTGTCCATTCTCCCGTGATGACATTGATATTCGTGCCGACGAGTCCGGTTGTCCGCGAGCGCCGCTCATAAACAGCCACCACGCCCCTCTTGCATTTCTCGTAATACGACTCATCCCCTGTCAGCTTGCTCAACATGCCATATTCGAGCAACATCGAGCCCACCTCACACGGATTGGTTATCTCGCCGCTCACCTTACCCGTATGCAGATTGACAAGACGATATGGAATGCCGGTAGGCGATTCGAACACGGGCATCATCCTGTCCGCGAGGTCCCTGGCCAGCGAAAGGAACCGTGGGTCGCCGTCGAGCTGATACGACGAGAGCAGTCCTCCGAGTATGCGGATGGCAATCTCGAATTGCTGTATCTCCATATCCTTGTCAAAATCCAGTTTGCTGAAGATGAGTTGCTTGGCCTCCCGCTTTTCCTCCTCCAGTCCCATAATACACATAGTGCTGTAAGCATCCACCGGAGTCATCAGCAACGATTCCGAATACCAGTTGTGGCCTTTGCGCGAAATGGGATTCACCGCATCCATACCCCAGGCGTAATCCCTGTATGCCCGCCATGCCTTACGGAAAGCCGCCTTGACACGTTCGGCATAAATCGTCTTTTCATTATCACGAAAATCTTTTGTCGCTGCATTGACGGCAAGGGTGAAAAACATGCTTAGCAGCAGACAGATGGTTTTTTGTTTCATAGATATCAATATTGTTCAGTTAATAAATTATCAGATTACAACAATTGTCACGGGCAGCCCATGACTCATTCTTCATGCAATGATAAAAATAAAATCATACATAACACCCGATTTAAGAGACATTAACCATAATTTATCACGAGGCGTCACAATCGCCCCAGTCATGAAGCCGTCATAACATGCAAAGGAGATATCGAAACTGATAACACATTCCCGTAATCCGAAACGAATCGAAATATTCGCAGTTTTGTATTTTTATGCAAAAATGTTTGGTTGTTTTTGCATAAATATGTAATTTTGCAGTCAGAAATGTATAAATATACAAAAACATGAAGATAAAGAGCAACAGGATCGAGGCTTTGAAAATGCTGATCTCAAGCAAGGAGCTCAGCAGTCAGGACGAAGTACTTCAGGCATTGATAGACGAAGGTTTCCGACTGACCCAGGCCACACTGAGTCGTGACATGAAGCAACTGAAAATTGCAAAGGCAGCGAGTATGAACGGGAAATACGTATATGTACTGCCCAACGAGACGATGTACCGCCGTATTCCCAGTCCGCAAGCCGCGCTCAAGATGCTTGAGACCCCGGGATTCTTATCAATCAAATTCTCCGGCAATACGGGTGTGATACGTACACGTCCCGGATACGCCAGTTCGATAGCCTACAACATCGACAACAGCGGTATCGAAGACATCCTCGGTACGATTGCCGGCGATGACACGATTTTCATTGTCATAAAGGAGGGTGCCCCGCAGGACATGGTAATAAACGAATTGAAAGATGTCATTCCAGGATTGGAAAATCATAACATTAATACAACAATATAAACAGCGCAACATAAATGGAAGAAATCAAAGTGTTGGTAGCCGATGCCTCACACGAGAAATACGTTGACACCATATTGGAAACAATAGAAAATGCAGCTAAAGTTCGTGGCACCGGTATCGCAAAACGTACGCATGAATATCTTTTCACAAAGATGATCGAGGCAAAGGCAGTCATCGCTCTCTCGGGCGACCGATTTGCCGGTTTCAGTTACATCGAGACGTGGGGCAACAAACAATATGTGACCACCTCAGGTCTCATCGTGCATCCCGATTTCAGAGGATTGGGACTGGCCCACCGTATCAAGGATCTCACGTTCACGCTCGCCCGCAAGCGTTGGCCTCATGCCAAGATATTCAGTCTGACGAGCGGCGCTGCGGTCATGGCGATGAACACGCGCTTGGGCTACAAGCCGGTCACCTTTGCCGAACTCACCGATGACGAGTCGTTCTGGCGTGGATGCGAGGGTTGCGTCAATGTGGATGTGCTCAAACGCACGGGCCGCAAATACTGCATCTGCACGGGCATGCTCTACGATCCAGAGGCTCATCTGCCGGCCAAATTGCCTGATGAGGTACTCGAGCGCATCAAGAAGATAGATGGTTGACGTGTGTCCATTCATCCCAAAAGAGATTAAATTATCAAACATAGGTTATCACAAGAAAAAACATTATCAAGATATGAAAAAAGTAGTTGTCGCATTTTCGGGAGGTCTCGACACCTCCTACACAGTCATGAAACTGGCCAAAGATGGATATGAGGTACATGCAGTATGTGCCAACACTGGCGGTTTCAGCAAAGAGCAACTGGCCACCAACGAGCAGAACGCCTACAAATTAGGAGCTGCCAAATATGCCACCCTTGATGTCACTCACGAGTACTACGACAAATCTCTGAAATACATGATTTTCGGAAATGTGCTCCGCAACAACTGCTACCCCATCTCCGTGTCGTCCGAACGTATATTTCAGGCCATAGCCATTGCGCGTTATGCCAAAGAGATAGATGCAGACGCCATAGCCCACGGTTCGACAGGTGCGGGCAACGACCAGATACGTTTCGACATGACATTCCTCGTGATGGCGCCCGGCGTGGAGATTATCACTCTGACGCGCGACCAGAAACTGACTCGTAAGGAGGAGGTGGACTATCTGAACAGCAACGGTTTCAGCGCCGACTTCGCCAAACTGAAATATTCATACAATGTGGGTATCTGGGGCACGAGCATCTGTGGCGGCGAACTGCTCGACCCGACACAGGGACTGCCCGAAGAGGCTTATCTCAAACATGTCACGGCTGCCGAACCCGAGTCGGAACTGCGTATCACCTTCGAAAAAGGAGAAATAGTGGCTGTGAACGGAGTGCATTTCGAAGATAAAATCAAGGCCATTCAGAAAATCGAAGAGATCGGCGCGTCATACGCTATCGGCCGCGACTGCAACGTGGGCGACACCATCATCGGCATAAAGGGTCGTGTAGGTTTCGAGGCCGCAGCTCCGAAACTGATTATCGAGGCCCACCGTCTTCTTGAGAAATCGACATTGAGCAAGTGGCAACAGTACTGGAAAGACCAGATAGGCAATTGGTATGGAATGTTCCTCCACGAGAGTCAGTATCTCGAACCGGTGATGCCGGACATCGAAGCGATGCTCACATCATCACAGCGCAACGTGAACGGTACGGCAATACTTAAGCTCCGTCCATACGGATTTGAGACTGTCGGTGTGGATTCCGACTGCGATCTGACGAAATCCAAGCTCGGTGAGTACGGCGAGACACAGACGGGATGGACTGCAGACGAGGCAAAAGGATTCATCAAAGTAAGCTCAACCGCGTTGCGTGTGTATTACGGCATGCACCCCGACGAGAAAAGATAAGAAACACTACGGATATGATAAAAATTGGAATATTAGGGGCTGCGGGTTACACCGGCGGCGAACTTATACGTTTGCTTATCAATCACCCTTCGGCCGAAATTGTCTTTGCCAACTCGGAGAGCAACGCGGGCAACCGCGTGTCAGACGTGCACGAAGGACTCATGGGCGACACGGATTTGGTGTTCACCTCGGAGATGCCGTTTGATAAGATAGACGTAGTGTTTTTCTGTTTCGGACACGGCAAAAGCCGTCAGTTTCTGGCAGAACATGAAATACCCGAGAACGTCAAGATAATAGACTTGGCACAGGATTTCCGTCTGGCCGAACCGGGCAACGACTATGTCTACGGTCTACCGGAAATCAACAAAGAGCAAATCGCCACTGCGCAGCATGTAGCCAACCCGGGATGCTTCGCTACGTGCATACAACTCGGGCTATTGCCGGCCGCCAAGCTCGGTTTGCTGACGGAGGATGTTGCAGTAAACGCCATCACGGGCAGCACGGGTGCCGGACAGAAGCCGTCGTCCACGACACATTTCTCATGGCGCAGCGGCAACATGAGCATCTACAAGGCATTCACACATCAGCATGTGCCCGAGATACGTCAGAGTCTGACGCAGGTTCAGGGCTCTTTGGATGCGGAGATTGATTTCATACCCTATCGCGGCGACTTCGCCCGAGGCATCTTCGCCACAATGGTAGTAAAGACTGACGCTCCAATCGACAACATTGTCGAGGCATACAAGGATTTCTACAAAGACGCAGCCTTCACCCATTACTCCGACAAACCGATTGACATGAAACAGGTGGTCAACACCAACAAGGCGCTCATCCACTGCGACAAGTTCGGCAACAAACTCCTCATCACCTCCTGCATCGACAACCTCCTGAAGGGTGCCGTGGGACAGGCAGTGCAGAACATGAATCTCATGTTTGGCATAGACGAGCACTGCGGATTGCGACTCAAAGCCTCGGCTTTCTGAACAAAACATGACATAACAGTAACATTTTAAAGATAAAGAACCCCAATGATATTATACAACGTATATCCACTCTTCGACATCAACATCGTAAAAGGTGAAGGCTGTCATGTCTTTGACGACAAAGGAACCGAATATCTCGACCTTTACGGAGGACATGCCGTGATAAGCATAGGACACTGCCATCCGCACTATGTGGAAGCCCTGAAAGCCCAACTCGACAATATCGGATTCTACTCCAACTCCGTCGTGAACAAGCTGCAATCGCGGCTGGCCGAACGTCTCGGCAAGATGTGCGGATATGACGACTACCAGCTGTTTCTCATCAACTCCGGAGCGGAGGCCAACGAGAACGCTCTCAAACTGGCATCATTCCATACCGGACGCACACGCATACTGTCGGCCCGGAAAGCCTTTCACGGTCGCACATCGTTGGCCGTGGAAGCCACCGACAATCCCAATATCATAGCGCCTGTCAATGCTTGCGGACACGTCACATATCTGCCGCTCGACAATCTCGCCGCTTGGGAGGAGGAACTGGCCAAAGGCGATGTGGCTGCGGTGATAATAGAGTGCATCCAGGGTGTGGGCGGCATCCGGTTGGTCACTCCGGAATTTGCCCAAGGCTTGGAAAAAGCGTGCAGACAACACGGCACGGTGCTCATTTGCGACGAGATACAATGCGGATATGGCCGTAGCGGCAAATTCTTCGCCCATCAATGGCTCGGCATACGTCCCGACATGATTACCGTGGCCAAAGGCATAGCCAACGGATTCCCGATGGGCGGCGTACTGATATCGCCAGAGTTCAAGCCCACATACGGACAATTGGGCACGACGTTCGGAGGCAATCATCTTGCATGTGCCGCAGCATTGGCCGTGCTCGACGTGATGGAAAGCGAAAACCTCATAGCCAACGCCCATGCCACCGGCGAGTATCTCATACAACGTCTGCGCGAGCTCATGCCACAATGCCCCACCATCACAGATGTACGTGGCCGCGGTCTCATGATAGGCATCGAGATGAACGTTCCACACAAAGAGGTACGCTCACGTCTCACTCACGAGGAGCACTGCTTCACCGGTTGCGCCTCAACCAACATACTGCGCCTGCTGCCACCTCTGTGCATAGGCAAGCCGGAAGCCGACCTGTTCATCGAAAAACTGAAACGAGTATTATGAGAATATCTGTCATCGGCACAGGAGCGATGGGCGGTGCCATCATCGAGGGTCTGCTCATGAGCGGGGCCTTCAAGCCGGAAGATATCATGGCTTCAAACCCCCATACGAAAAAATTACAGCCGTTCGCCTCGCGTGGTGTGCTCGTGACGTCCTACAACACCGTAGCCGCCACCCACGGCGACATCATCATCATAGCCGTCAAACCGTGGCTTGCAGAGAAAGTGATAGAGGAGATTGCCCCATCACTCGACCCATGCAGGCAAAGGCTTGTGTCCGTGGCGGCAGGCATATCGTCCGCACAGATATGCGCATGGCTCGGCAAGGACGGCACGCCAATGTCCGTATTTCTCGCCATACCCAACACGGCCGCAGCCGTATGTTGCTCAATGACATTTGTATCGTCAGCCAACGCCACACCCGACAATGATGTCATGGTGAAATCGGTGTTCGACGCCATCGGCGAGACCGAGTTCATAGACGAGTCTCAACTACCTGCCGCCACAATGCTGGCTTCATGCGGCATTGCCTACGCCCTCAGATACATACGCGCCGCCACCGAAGGAGGCGTGGAATTAGGTTTCAAGGCCGGCCTCGCATCCAGAATAGTGGCACAAACAGTGAAGGGTGCCGCCTCATTGCTGACAGCCAACAACAGCCATCCCGAAGTGGAGATTGACAAGGTGACGACAGCCGGAGGCATCACCATCAAAGGACTCAACGAGATGGAGCATGCGGGATTCACAAGTGCCGTAATCAAAGGTCTGAAAGCAGGACTGAACCGATAGGCAAATGCGCGGACACATCATCTCCGGCAACGACAAGTGCGAAAAAACACACACGTCGCTAAACTATAATCTCACACGCGCAGAATGATTTCTTGGAAATATGGTGGGAAATAATGTCAAACCGGATGAAATGTATATTTATGCATGACTAAATTTTGACAAAACAAAATTGCAAAATAGAGTGTCATGAGTGCTCAAAAACCATTCCTTGGTACGAAAAAATGTGGTAAGACATACCGATTTCAGGCTTTTTCCACGCGAAAAAGCCTTTTTTGTGACTCCAAAAAGCCTCTGTCGACACCCGGAACAAGCCATATCGTGAGCCGAAAGGGTTCGTTTCGCAATGTCAAAGGGTTCGTTTCGCGGAATGAGAAAAGCCGCACGAAGAGGGTAAAACACCCAAACGGCTATGTATCAGTAACTTGCCAAAATACGCGAAATTTCGCGTATTTGCATTCAAACATCTTATTGCTCAAAACGACGGCACTCCTGTGATAATACGTCCGCATATTTATGCACCGAGAAAACGAAAACGCATAAATATACACCCGGCAACACGTCATGACACAACAGGCAATGACAAAAAGACAGGATAATACGAGTATTAACAATAAAATGACGCAATAAGCGAGAGACAGAATGAATAATTGAAAAATATTTCGTAATTTTGACGCGTAAATAATAAAAACAAACGATTATGGACGACGCAATAAAACAAATAGGTGAGAGGCTGAAAGGTCTGCGCGAAGTGCTCGACATCCCGGCCGAGGAGGTGGCAGCACTGTGCGAGCTCAGTCTCGAACAATACATGAGCATCGAGTCGGGCGATACAGACCCGTCGGTCTCGCTCCTTTCCAAGATATCCAAGCGCTACGGCATATCGCTCGATGTGCTGCTCTTCGGCGAGGAGCCTCACATGAGCACATATTTCCTCACGCGCAAGGGACAGGGCATGAGCGTGGAGCGCCGCAAGGCATACAAATATCAGAGTCTGGCCGCCGGATTCCGCGGACGCAAGACCGACCCCTTCCTCGTACAGGTGGACCCCAAGCCCGAGGATGCCGAACTGACCCCGTACTCACACGAAGGTCAGGAGTTTGACATGGTGCTCGATGGCACACTCGAGATAAGCATCGGCAAGAAAGTGATGATAATGAACGAGGGTGACAGCATCTATTTCGATGCCGTGCAGCCCCATTGTATGCGCGCCATAGGCGGTGTGCCCGTCAGATTCATCAGTGTGGTGATATAAAAGACGTCATACCGACATACGCAAACAGTGCATAAGACATACGCCCGACAACGGCAAACAAACATGCAATAAAGAGAAAGATGATTGAAAGATTTTTGACACAGACGCAGTTCTCATCGGTTGAAGACTACAACCGCAATCTGCATTTCAACATACCCGACAATTTCAACTTTGCCTACGACGTGATGGACGTATGGGCAGAGCAAAAGCCCGACAAGACGGCCCTGATATGGACCGACGATGAAGGCCACGAACTGATTTTCACATACCGAGACCTCAAGGAACAAAGCGACCGCACGGCAAGCTATTTTACAAGTTTGGGCATCGGACATGGCGACATGGTGATGCTCATCCTCAAACGCCGATACGAATGGTGGCTTGCGATGCTCGCCCTGCACAAGATTGGTGCAGTGGCCATACCGGCCACACACATGCTGACCAAGCACGACATCGTGTATCGCAACAATCGCGCCAGCGTGAAGGCCATAGTGTGCGTGGGCGAGGAATACGTGCTCTCACAGATCAGTGAGGCCATGCCCGAGAGCCCAACAGTGAAGACACTCGTCAGTGTGGGACCGATAGTGCCCGAAGGTTGGCATTCATGGCACGAGGAATGGGAGAAGGCGCCGGCGTTCGTGCGGCCCGATCATGTCAACGACAACAGCGACACGATGCTGATGTATTTCACCAGCGGCACCAGCGGCGAACCCAAGATGGTGGCCCACGATTTTCTCTATGCTCTCGGACATCTTGTCACCGGAGCCTTCTGGCACAATCTCTCGGAAGACAGCATCCACCTCACCGTAGCCGATACGGGATGGGGCAAGGCCGTGTGGGGCAAGTTCTACGGTCAGTGGTTTGCAGGAGCCACGGTATTCGTGTTCGATCATGAGAAATTCACTGCCGAGAAACTGCTGCGCAAGATTGAGCAATACCACATCACATCGTTCTGCGCTCCGCCGACGGTCTATCGTTTCATGATACGCGAGGATTTCTCCAAGTACGACCTGTCGTCGCTGCGCTACTGCTGCACAGCGGGCGAGGCGCTCAACGCTGCCGTCTATGACAAGTTCTACGAGCTCACGGGAATAAAACTCATGGAGGGATTCGGACAGACCGAGACCACCATGACACTGGGCACAATGCCGTGGATGGAACCCAAACCGGGAAGCATGGGCAAGCCCAACGCACAGTATGACATCGATCTGTTGCGCCCCGATGGCACATCGTGCGAGGACGGTGAAAAAGGGCAGATAGTCATCCGCACTGACAAGCGCAAACCTGTTGGACTGTTCAAGGAGTATTATCGCGACGACGAACTCACACGCGAGGCATGGCACGATGGCATCTACTACACCGGCGATATGGCCTGGCGCGACGAAGACGGATACTATTGGTTCGTGGGACGCATCGATGACGTGATCAAGAGTAGCGGTTATCGCATCGGTCCTTTCGAGGTGGAGAGCGCGCTGATGACCCATCCGGCCGTGGTGGAATGTGCCATTACAGGTGTGCCCGACGACATCCGCGGCATGGTGGTCAAGGCCACCGTCATACTGGGTAAGGAATGGAAGGAAAAGGCCGGCGACGACCTGATAAAGGAACTGCAAAACCATGTAAAGAAAGAGACGGCGCCATACAAGTATCCCCGTATCATCGAGTTTGTGGACGAACTGCCCAAGACCATCAGCGGCAAGATAAGACGCGTGGAGATAAGGGCTAAGGACGAAAAGAAATAAAAAGGTGGGTTCTATTAATTCGCTTTAACGATGAGGATTGTAATAAAGATAGGCAGCAACGTGCTGACACGCGACGACGGACGGCTCGACATCACCCGTATGTCGGCCATCGTCGATCAGGTGGCGTGGCTCCGCACAGAGGGTCACGAGCCCATACTCGTATCGAGCGGAGCGGTGGCATGCGGACGCGGCGAACTGAAAGTGGAACATAAACTCGACAGCGTGGAGCAGCGACAACTGTTCTCCGCATTGGGACAGGCCAAGTTGATAAACCTTTATTACGACCTCTTCCGCGAATATCGCATACACGTGGGACAGGTGCTCACAATGAAGGAGAGTTTCTCCACACGACGCGAGTATCTCAACCAGCGGGCTTGCATGAGCGTGATGCTGGACAATGGCGTCATACCCATAGTCAACGAGAACGACACGGTGAGCATCACCGAACTGATGTTCACCGACAACGACGAGCTATCAGGACTGATAGCATCGATGATGGATGCCGACAAACTGATCATACTGAGCAATGTGGACGGCATATACGACGGTCATCCGGGATGGCCCGACGCACGTATTATCAAGACCGTGGCACCGGGACAGGACGTCAGCGAATATATATGCAGCCAAAAGAGCGGATTCGGACGTGGCGGCATGACCACCAAATGCGGCATAGCCCATAAGGTGGCGGATGAGGGCATAGAGGTCATAATAGCCAACGGACGACGCGAAAACATCCTCATCAACCTTACATCCTCTCCCGAAGAGACGCCGCACACCACATTTCTGCCCAACTCGACCAACGTGTCGAACATGAAGAAATGGATAGCCCACAGCACTGGATTTGCCAAAGGCGTGATACGTGTGAACAACACGGCGGCCTCACTGCTGCGTAGCAATCAGGCAGCCAGTCTGCTCATGGTGGGCGTGACGGGCATCAAGGGTGAATTCGAGGAGGGCGACATCGTAACCATCACTGACCATGAGGGCAACAAGATAGGTGTGGGACGCTCGGCTTACTCATCCTCAGAGGCAGCAACACTCATTGGGGCACACGATGTGAAACCCATCGTACACTACGACTACATGTACACCGACTGACCAAGCACGTCCCTTAGGTCGGTAGGAAAGAATAAATATTGATAATCAAACGAATGAACCAACTCCTAATCAACGCCAAAGAGGCAAGTCGATCACTGGCATTGATCACCGACATACAGCGCAACAATGTGCTCACATCCCTTGCCATGACTATCAGAGAGCGCAAGGATGACATCCTCGCGGCCAACACAGCCGACTTGGAAAAGATGGACAGTGACAACCCTTTGTACGACCGTCTGCTGCTGACAGCACAACGTCTGGAGGCCATAGCCGACGATATGGACCACGTGAGCCGACTGCCATCGCCATTGGGACACATTCTTGCTGAGCGCACACTCGACAACGGTCTGCATCTCAGACGGGTGAGTGTGCCCTTCGGTGTGATTGGCGTGATATACGAGGCTCGACCCAACGTGACGTTCGATGTGTTCGCTCTGTGCTTCAAAAGCGGTAGTGCGTGTGTGCTGAAGGGTGGCAAGGACGCAGAAAACTCCAACCGCGCCATCATCTCCCTGATACATCAGGTGCTGCAACAGCACACCATCGACACGGCTTGCGCTACTCTCATGCCGGCCACACACGAGGCTACGGCGGAGATGTTGACGGCCACCGGCTACATCGACCTGTGCATACCGCGGGGCGGACGACGACTAATCGATTTCGTGCGCGACAATGCCAAAGTGCCGGTGATTGAGACCGGAGCGGGCGTGGTGAACACGTATTTCGACGAGAAGGGCGATACGGCAAAGGGTGCACGGATAATAAACAACGCCAAGACGCGCCGCGTGAGCGTGTGCAACGCGCTCGACTGTCTGATAATCAACGCCAGGCGGTTGGCCGATCTGCCCATATTGTGTGCCCCGTTGGCCAAAAGCAATGTGAGGATACAGGCCGACGAACAGGCATTCGAGGCTCTGCGAACATCTTATCCCGACCATCTGCTCAATAAAGCCGATGAGACGAGTTTCGGCACCGAATTCATGGACTACAAGATGGCGATAAAGACTGTGAGCGACACGGCAGAAGCCATCGCCCACATCAATCGCTACGGATCGGGCCACAGCGAATGTATCATCACCGAGGACGAAAAGACTGCACGACTGTTCCAACGCTTGGTAGACGCGGCGTGTGTCTACTGGAACGCTCCGACGAGCTTCACCGACGGCGCGCAGTTCGGACTCGGAGCCGAGATAGGTATCAGCACACAGAAATTGGGAGCCCGAGGGCCGATGGGACTGGAGGAGATCACGACATACAAATGGATTGTCGACGGCAACGGACAGACTCGCTCTTAGCCCGACAATCATATCATATAAAAAGGAAAACTATGCATACATTTTTCAATGTGAAAGACCTCGGCAACCTCAAAGAGGCACTGGCAGAGGCACAGGAAATAAAGAAAAACAGATTCGGATATCAGCATCTGGGCCGCAACAAGACCTTGCTGATGATATTCTTCAACAACAGTCTGCGCACCCGACTGAGCACTCAGAAAGCGGCCATGAATCTCGGCATGAACGTGATGGTGCTCGACGTGAACGCGGGAGCATGGAAACTGGAGACCGAGCGTGGCGTCATCATGGACGGCGACAAGTCGGAACATCTACTCGAGGCCATCCCCGTGATGGGCAACTATTGCGACCTGATAGGCATAAGGTCGTTTGCGGGACTCACGGATCGCGAATATGACTATGCCGAGACGGTGGTTCAGCAATTTGTGAAATACAGTGGACGACCGGTATTCGCTATGGAGACGGCCACGGTGCACCCTCTTCAGGCTTTCGCCGACCTCATCACCATTGAGGAACACAAGACGGTGGAACGGCCCAAAGTGGTGCTGACATGGGCTCCCCACTGCCGCGCACTGCCCCAGGCTGTGCCCAACTCGTTCGCCGAATGGATGAACGCGGCTGATGTGGACTTTGTCATCACTCATCCTGAGGGCTACGAGCTCGACCCGGAATTTGCCGGAGGGGCGCGTGTGGAATACAATCAGATGAAAGCGCTGGAAGGTGCACATTTCGTGTATGCCAAGAACTGGAGCTGTCCGGGTGTAGCCTCGCCGTCTGATTACGGCAAGATACTGAGCAAGGACATGTCGTGGACCATCGATGCAGCACATATGGCGGTCACCGACAACGGCAAGTTCATGCACTGTCTGCCCGTACGCCGCGGCCTCATCGTGACCGACGAAGTGATAGAAAGCGCCAACTCGCTGGTGATACCCGAGGCTGCCAACCGCGAGATCTCGGCCGAGGTGGTAATCAAAAGAATGATTGAGGCTTTATAAAAACAAGACGAAAGCAACGACACTTTCGTACAACTTATAATAAAAAAATATCGGGACAGAAGATCGATCCCGATATTTTTTTGATTTTTACATATATCCGAGCCACCTCAGGATATCATTGAGATTGGCCACAATCATCAATAGCATGAGTATGCCGATGCCGATGTATTCGGCCCAGATCATGAAATTCTCGCTCGGTTTGCGGCGTGTGATGATCTCATAGAGCAAGAAGAGTACGTGTCCTCCGTCAAGTGCCGGAATCGGAAGGATATTCATGAAGGCAAGGATGATGCTCAGGAAAGCTGTCATAAGCCAGAAGGCATGCCAGTCCCAAGTAGAGGGGAACAGTCCGCCAATGGCTCCGAAACCACCCAGCGACTTGGCTCCATCGGCCGAGAAGACGTATTTCATGTCGCCCACATATCCTGCCAGCACATTCCAACCGTACTTTATGCCAGCCGGGAAACTCTCCCAGAAACCGTAGGACACATGCACCGGAGTGTAATAATCGGCAATAGATTTAGCATAGAATCCAAATTCCAGTTTGTCGGAAAGAGTGGTCTTGGCCGTGTAGACATATCGTTTGGTTCCATCGATATGGGCAAACACCACGTTCATACGACGCGCGGCGACACTGTCCTGATGGCTGACTGCGGCGGCAAGCATGTCGCGACGACGACCTACTTCGTAGATGAAATCATTGTACGAGTCTACCTTTGTGCCGTTGACGGACAATATCATGTCACCCTTGCGCATACCGATGCGCGATGCAACGGAATTGCTCAGCACACTGTCTATGCGCGCCGGTATCAGCGGACGGGCAAACTGGGGCTCGGCCTTGAGCATACCGAGCAGATTGATCTCGCCCGGCAGGGTGATGGTCATCGGTTTGCCACCCCGTATGATGTCGGCACGTGTAGCCTCGGACAAGTCGCGGAACATGTCGGCACCAAAGCCTTTGAACTCGCCTTTGTCCGTACCCAAAAGCACATCGCCGTCTTGAAATCCCAACGCTTTGGCCTCGCTGTTGAATTTCATACCCATTGTCATGTCCTTCATGCCGATATATTCATCGCCCCAATGGAACAGACACATCGAGTAGATGAACAGTGCGAGCAGGAAATTGACCAGCACACCGCCAATCATGATGAGAAGGCGCTGCCATGCCGGACGCGAACGAAACTCCCAGGGTTGCATCGGTTGCTTCATCTGTTCGGTATCCATCGACTCGTCTATCATTCCCGAGATCTTGCAATAGCCACCCAACGGCAACCAGCCCACACCATAGACGGTATCGCTGTTTTTGGGCTTGAACTCAAAAAGATGAAACCACGGATCGAAGAAAAGATAGAATTTCTCTACGCGTACTCCAAAAAGTTTGGAGAAAAAGAAGTGTCCGCCCTCATGCAGGAGCACCAAAATAGATATTGCAAGCATAAACTGCAACATCTTTATCAAAAATATTTCCATTATTCGTTTTAATTGTATTATTTGTTCATTATTTCCATAGCTACGCGCCGCGCCTCGGCATCGGTCGCTACATACGTGTCATACGAGGGGTTGGCATCGAACGCCACGCGGTTCATAGTGGACTCTATAATATCGGCCATCGACAGGAACGAGCACTTGCCATGACGAAATCCTTCGTTCACAATCTCGTTTGCAGCATTGACGATACAGGGCATATTACCACCTTGCTCGATCGATTGAAAAGCGAGAGCAAGGCAGCGGAACTTATCCAGATCGGGCTCGAAGAACTCGAGAGGCTGACGGAAGAGGTCGAGACGATCACCCTTCAACGACAGACGATCGGGATAAGAGAATGCGTACTGTATCGGCAGGCGCATGTCGGGAACACCCAACTGTGCCTTGACAGCGCCGTCGGCAAACTGCACCGCACTGTGTACTATCGACTGAGGATGCACGAGCACCTGTATCTTGTCGGCCGGAACGCCGAAGAGCCATTTGGCTTCGATCACCTCAAAGCCCTTGTTCATCATCGAGGCCGAGTCGATAGTGATTTTCGCACCCATATCCCAGGTAGGATGACGGAGTGCGTCCTGCGCTGTGACTGTGGCCATCTGCTCTTTGGTGAACAGGCGGAACGGTCCGCCGGAGGCCGTCAGCAAGATCTTTTCTATCCCGTTGTCGCCCTCGCCCACGATGCTTTGGAAGATGGCGGAGTGCTCGCTGTCCACCGGCAACACGGGTACATGATTCTCAGCCGCAAGCCTGCAAATCAGTTCGCCGGCCACCACCAGTGTCTCCTTATTGGCCAGACATATCTTCTTGTGAGCCTTGATGGCATGTATGGTGGGTGACAATCCGGCGTAGCCCACCATCGCCGTGAGCACCATGTCGATGGGTCCGGCCTCGACAATCTCATCGAGAGCGCGGGCGCCGGCATACACTTTGACATCCGGCATGTCGGCCATGAGACTTTTCAACTCGTCATAACGCGCCTCGTTGGCTATGACCACGGCCGCGGGATTGAACTTATGCGCCTGCTCTGCCAACTGTTCCACCCGATTGTTGGCCGTGAGACAGTAGGCTTCATACAAATCGGGGTGTTGCTCTATGACGTCGAGAGCCTGAGTACCTATTGAGCCCGTAGACCCAAGAATGCATATTTGTTTTTTCATATTTTGTTGAGTTCAAGTATCCCCTCAGGGATGTGCATTGTTATCCTGCGCTCGTTCTCATCGACAGCCACAATCAAAGGCATAGCCGCCGGGACAAGTATCTCGCCATCGAGGGTATCGATCACGAATAGCGTATTCACAGTATTGTCATCCACCGCCGTGATTTTACCCATTTCAGACAAATCGGCAGCGTTGACGACAGTGTAGCCCACGATCTTCGCCCACGTGAGGGTATCGTCATCATCACCCACCTCACGCGGGAAATAAACATCACAACCGGTGATAGTGCGGGCCTTGTCCTGAGTGTCGATGCCGCAGAATGTCACAAGCGCTGTGGCATTTCCGTGGAACCGATATTCATCCATGAAAAAGGGAACAAGTATTCCATCTATGTCAAGCACGAGATATTCGGCATCGGTACGGTCGAAAACATCATCATCAAACATGAAACTGACCTCGCCGTTCACACCATGCGGCTTGCCGATACGACCTATACGATAAACGTCTTCTCTTCTTATCATTCTCGAATTTATGTGATTTGAATTGTCCGTATCAGCACTCCACGCGCTCGATATGCGCTCCGAGAGCATTCAGGCGATGCTCGATGTTCTCATATCCGCGGTCTATCTGCGCGATGTTGTCTATGCGGCTGGTGCCCGAGGCTCCCAGGGCAGCTATCAGCAAGGCGATGCCCGCACGGATATCGGGGCTCGACATGCGTCGTGCGCGCAGTTTGCGACAGTTGTCATGACCTATGACCACTGCTCTGTGGGGGTCGCACAAGATGATCTGAGCACCCATATCGATGAGTTTGTCGACAAAGAACAGTCTGCTCTCAAACATTTTCTGATGGAACAGTACACTTCCCCGTGCCTGTGTGGCAACGACGATGAGCACAGAGAGAAGGTCGGGCGTAAGCCCCGGCCACGGTGCATCGGCCAGCGTCATGATGGTGCCGTCGATGAACGAATCGATTTCATAATGAGGATGAGCTGGCACAAATATGTCGTCGCCCTGAATATTAAGCGTGATGCCAAGACGTCGGAAGGCCTCCGGGATGATGCCGAGCTGTCTGACGGACACATCCTTTATGAGTACGCCCTCGCCTACCATAGCGGCCATACCGATGAACGATCCCACCTCGATCATATCGGGCAGCACCTTGTGCTCGGTACCATGCAGACTCGCCACCCCATTGATGGTCAGCAGATTGGAACCTATGCCACTGATGTCGGCACCCATAGTGTTGAGCATGTTGCACAGTTGCTGTATGTAGGGTTCGCACGCCGCATTGTATATAGTGGTGGTGCCTTCGGCCAGCACGGCCGCCATTATGATGTTGGCTGTTCCTGTGATGGATGCTTCATCGAGCAACATGTAGCATCCTTTGAGCTTGTCGGCCTGAATGTTGTACACTGCACGCTCCTGATCCACCACCATTTGTGCACCCAGATACTTGAATCCCAAGAAATGGGTATCCAGACGCCTACGACCTATCTTGTCGCCTCCGGGCTCGGCAATGGTTGCTTTGCCGAAACGACCGAGCAGCGGTCCCATCATGAGAACGCTGCCTCTGAGGGCCGAACATTTCTTGACGTATTCGTCGCTGCCCAGATATGCGAAATCGAGATTGTCCGCCTGAAAGGTATAATCGTTGCGTGAATGACGCGTGACCTTCACGCCCATGTTCTGCAAGAGAAGTATGAGATTGTTCACATCAAGGATATCGGGGATGTTGTCGATTCTCACAGCCTTGTCGGTGAGCAACACTGCGCTGATGACCTCGAGTGCCTCGTTTTTGGCGCCTTGCGGTATTATGGTGCCTTTGAGCGTATGACCGCCTTCGATGATAAACGATTCCATATTATCTTTTTCTGCGTTTGCGTTCGTTGTCCCTTGTGTCGAACTTGTCGAACACAAAGTTGTCGATATCCAGCTGAATCCTTCCGTCGGTGAATCCGGCCAGGTCGGATGCCACTTTCTCATCGTCCGATGAACCGTTGCTCCACTGATAGAGGTCGCGTTTCATCTGATTGGCGGTCAGACGCACCAGTTCGTCGCGCTCTTTCCCGGCCGGCATGGTCTTGAGATGTTCAAGTATTTCGAACAAGATGGTGCCATAATGTTTCACCGGAATGCGTTTCATCGGATACTCCATCGGTTCTGGCTTCACGGCTATATGGCCGGCCTGGGTTATGTCGTAGGGATAATCGATGTCGAGTTTGAAATCGCTCATTATGGCGAGATGGTCCCACAGTTTCTGACGATAGTCGACAGCACCTTGTGCGGGAGGGAACATCCGCTCCATGATGGCGACGATGGCATGGGCACATTTCTGTCGTTCGGCCTTGTCGGGCAGGGCCACCGCATAGTCCACAAGGCTCTGCACGGTGCGTCCATACTCCGGCATCACCATCTTCTCGCGCTGTGTATTGTAATCAAGTCCTTCTATTTTCATTATTCTTATTTGTTTTCTTTGTTGTCGGGTGGCATGAATCGGTCACTACGCCATGTCGCTTATGTGCCGCGCGTCAGCCCTTTCGGTTCACAGCAATGGATTTTTGCTCTTTATCGCCACAAAATCCTTGAGATAGAACGGAACGAAATATGCCACGTCCTCAAATTGCTCATTGGCCATACGTTTCTCTGCAAGAGGATACATCCATCGGGCTATCGGCTCAACGTTATCGATGAAACGGGCATTGGGATGGGTGATTACATCCTTGCATTTGGACGCGCCGTTGCCGAAGAAATACACGGGACCACGATCAAGATATTCTTTATATGTGTCGGCATCCACGATGTCGGCTCCCACGCCACGCACCTCGCGCAGCGCCCTGTCGTACACGGCGGAATACACCTCCATCCGTCGGGCGTCAAGCATGGGGCACAGCAGTGCGTTGTCTTCCAACTCGTGTTCGAGCAACAACGGCACGGCGAGCAACTCGAGCGTGGGTATGGCTATGAGCCTGAGGTCGCGACCGAAGCACACGCCTTTGGCCATCGACACTCCTATGCGCAATCCTGTGTACGAGCCGGGGCCGCAACTCACAGCCACGGAATCCACCGGTATGGCATGACTGTCGGCAAACGACAATGCCTCGTCTACATACACGCCTAAGTTAACCGCATGGTTGGGACCGTCATGATCTTCTTTACTGAATATGCAAGCACCGTCTTGGCTCACCGCCACGGAACAAACGCTGGTGCTTGTCTCTATATGCAAAATACACGACATTGTTTTTATTGTTTTGTATATCAATTGCAAATTTAGACAAAAACAATGAGATTACATCCGTGTTGACAAAAAAAATGGAAGGCACGAACTCACTTCGTACCTTCCCACCAAACTATATAACAAAATTCACAAAGAATTTTTATCTATTTTTCATTCTTTCCATGAGCATCTTCATGTAGAATCCGCCTACCACCGAACGGGCCTTGAAATTCATCATCTTGGCGTTGTCGGTGTCGTACCAGTCGCTGATGGGCACACGCGACGGAGTCTCGTTGGCATAGACATATACGGGATGTACTATCTTGAGGAAATCGTCCTGTGTGCCGAGAGGTTGGCGTTATGTGCGAGATGTCCTGCAAAGTCGTCGGTGCACACCTGATTCACCGGGTCGAGACCGTATTCCAGCAGATAATATGTATCTGATGTTATCAACGGCACCGACGGCGGGCGCATGTCTATCTGTCGGCTTGCCTTATACAAGTCGTTAGCCTGCACACCGCATACGGCGGTCAGGGCCAGTAATGTAGCAAACAGGTTTTTTATCATTTGTCTTTATTTGGTTAATAATATTTCCATTTCATACTTCCGATTTTCATCGTGATGGATTACGAAGAATAAGCTCGCTCGACATTGCCGAGGTATAGCAATTGTCCGGGGCAAAGATACAACAAAAAACTGAGAAAGAGAGAAAAATGGTGAAGGAATATTGAAACAAAGCACCTTAGCGAATCTGGCGAACATTTCGGTAAAGCTGCCAAGGGACTGAAATTTCTTGAGATTGTGTTTGCCGAAGTCGATTATTTCGGCTCTTCTTACATGTCCTGTCATGTGTGCCAGAACAA
>CAJKQX010000042.1 GCA_905202125.1 uncultured Prevotella sp. | reverse complement strand
CCCAAAACACGTGAACAGACAATACGATAACCATCATTCATGTCCATTGTCGGTCTATGACCGATTTGGGTTAAAGTTGCTCCGCCAACTACCAAAATAAATTATAAAATAAATGGACAAAACTTAAAATCTGTAAAATTTTTGAGTTTTTCTCCTTATTATTAAGGTATAAGGAAAAGTTCTGTCTAATTTTGCGACCTAATTAACGAATCAAAGCAAACTATGCAGGAAAATTTAGTCATCGTCGAGAGCCCCGCAAAAGCCAAGACCATAGAGAAATTCTTGGGCGCGGACTTTAAGGTTATGTCGTCCTACGGACATATACGCGACTTGAAGAAAAAAGAACTGAGCATTGACAACGATACACTCGAACCCGCCTATGTCATACCGAAGGACAAGGAGGATATCGTCAACAAGCTCAAAGACAGTGCCAAAAAAGCAAAGAAGATATGGCTGGCTTCCGATGAAGACCGCGAGGGAGAAGCCATCTCATGGCATCTGTGCGAGGTGCTCGGACTCAATGCTGCCGAGACCAACCGCATAGTCTTTCACGAGATAACCAAGCCCGCCATCCTCGCAGCCATCGAGTCGCCGCGCCGTCTGGACATGAATCTGGTCAATGCACAGCAGGCACGCCGTGTGCTCGACAGACTTGTGGGATTCAAACTCTCGCCCGTGCTCTGGCGCAAGGTGAAACCGGCGCTGTCTGCCGGACGTGTACAGAGTGTGGCCGTGAGACTCATCGTGGAGCGCGAGCGCGAGATCAACAATTTCGTGAGCGTACCTTATTATCGCGTGAATGCCGTCTTCACCGTCCCCGCAGCCAACGGACAGACGGCGGAGGTGAGGGCCGTACTCGACAAGCGGTTCACCAACCACGAAGAGGCGGTGGCCTTCCTGGACAAATGCAAGAACGCCACGTTCACCGTCGAGTCGGTATCCAAGAAACCGATGAAACGCATGCCCGCGGCTCCGTTCACCACATCCACGCTCCAGCAGGAGGCCGTGCGCAAACTCGGATTTTCCGTCTCGCAGACCATGATGGTGGCCCAGCGATTGTACGAAAGCGGTCTTATCACATACATGCGTACCGACAGCGTGAATCTGTCCAAACTCTGTATCGGTGCCTGCAAAAAGGAGATCGCAGATGTGTATGGCGCCGAATATAGCATGCCGCGCAACTATCACGTGCATACCAAAGGCGCACAGGAGGCTCACGAGGCCATACGACCCACCTACATGAGCAACACCACGGTGGAGGGCACAGCGCAGGAACGACGTCTCTACGAACTGATATGGAAACGCACGGCTGCCAGTCAGATGGCCGACGCGCAGATAGAGAAGACCACGGTGACCATCGCCATCGACACTATGGACGAGAAATTCGTGGCCAACGGAGAGGTGGTCAAGTTTGACGGTTTCCTCAAGGTGTATCGCGAGTCGACCGATGACGACGCCGACCGCTCGGACGAGTCGACACACAATCTGCCAGAGATGCACGAGGGAAACATCCTCGGGCGCAAGGAAATAGTATCGACAGAGTGTTTCTCGCAGGGTCCCATAAGATACAACGAGGCCTCTCTGGTGCACAAGCTCGAGGAACTGGGAATCGGACGCCCATCCACCTATGCACCGACCATCAGCACCATACTCCAGCGCGAATACGTGGTGAAGGGTGACAAGAACGGCAGCGAACGTTCGTATGCCGTCGACACGCTCACGGGAGAGAAACTCAAGTCGGTGGTGAAGAAGGAAATAGCCGGCAAGGAGAAAGGCAAACTCCTGCCCACGGACATCGGTACGGTGGTCAACGATTTCCTCATGGAGAATTTCCCGGGCATCATGGACTACAATTTCACAGCCAAAGTGGAGCAGCAGTTCGACCGGATAGCCGAAGGCAAGGAGGAGTGGAAGGAGATGATGTGTCATTTCGACCATAACTTCGAACCTACGGTGGAGAAGGTGATGAACGCCCGCAGCGAGCACAAGGCGGGCGAACGGCAGATAGGCGTGGACCCCAAGACGGGCCATCCCGTGTTTGTGAAGATAGGCCGATACGGCCCTGTGGTGCAGATAGGCACGGCCGCCGACACCGAAAAGCCGCTCTTCGCCCAACTGCCTTCGGACAAAAGCATGGAGACCATCACGCTCGACGAGGCTCTCGAACTGTTCAAGCTCCCGCGTACGTTGGGCGAGTACGAGGGCGGCACGGTGGTGGTAGGTGCCGGACGATTCGGTCCCTACGTCATGCACGAAGGCAAGTACGTGTCGCTGCCCAAGACGGAGAACCCGCTCACCGTGACTCTCGAGACGGCCGTACGGCTCATAGAGGACAAACGCAAGCAGGATAGCCAGCGCCACCTGAAATCGTTTGGGGAGGATGCCAGGCTCGAGGTGCTCAACGGCAAGTACGGTCCGTACATCGCATACGACGGCACAAACTATCGCATACCGAAGGAACTGCACGAACAGGCGGCCGAACTCACGTATGAGAAATGTATGGAAATAGTCAAGTCAACACCTGCCAAGAAGAAAGGCACGTATACAAGAAAGAAATGAACAAAAGGATAATCATCGTCGGATACATGGGCGCAGGCAAGACCACCGTGGGCAAGGCGCTGGCCAAAGAACTCGGACTGGATTTCTATGACCTCGATTGGTATATCGAAGGGAGAATGCGCAAGACGGTGAAACAACTCTTCGACGAGCGCGGCGAGGACGGTTTCCGACTCATAGAGCATAACATGCTGCACGAGGTGGCGGAGTTTGAGAATGTCGTCATCAGCTGCGGCGGAGGCACACCGTGCTTCTTCGACAACATGGACTATATGAACTCGCAGGGCGAGACGGTGTATCTCAAGGCCGACCCCGAGGTGCTGCACAAGCATCTGAAGATGGGAAAGACGGTACGACCGCTCCTCCTCGACAAGACACCCGAGGAGGTGGAGACCTTCATCCGCGAACAGCTCGAACGTCGGTCGCCCTTCTATTCGAAGGCGAAACACACGCTCAACGTGAACCTCCTGGACAGTTATGAGAAGATAAGGATATCGGTCGACGAAATCAAACGGATGCTTCACTTATCTTAAATGAATATTCACAATAAAACATACCGTAAATGAAGAAATGGACAATTGAAGACGCTAAGGAGCTCTACAATATCAACGGATGGGGAACTTCTTATTTCGGCATCAACGAAAAAGGCGATGTCTACGTCACACCATGTAAGGACAACACGCAGATAGACTTGCGCGACGTGATGGACGAGCTCGCTTTGCGCGATGTGACAACGCCCGTATTGTTGCGATTTCCGGACATTCTGGACAACAGAATAGAAAAAACGGCGAACTGCTTCAATATCGCCGCCAAAGAGTATGACTACAAGGCGGAAAACTTCATCATTTATCCTATCAAGGTGAACCAGATGCAGCCGGTGGTGGAAGAGATCATCTCGCACGGCCGCAAGTTCAATCTCGGACTGGAGACGGGTTCCAAACCCGAGTTGCATGCCGTCATAGCACTCCAGTGTCAGAGCGACTCGCTCATCATCTGCAACGGATACAAGGACCAGAGCTACATCGAACTGGCGCTGCTCGCACAGAAGATGGGCAAGCGCATATTCATCGTCGTGGAGAAACTCAACGAACTGGAGATCATCGCCAAGGCCGCCAAGAAATTCAATGTCATGCCAAACCTGGGCATAAGAATCAAACTGGCTTCGAGCGGGTCGGGCAAGTGGGAGGACAGCGGAGGTGACGCCAGCAAGTTCGGTCTGACCTCCAGCGAACTGCTCTCGGCCCTGAAGATACTCGACGAGAAAGGTCTGCACGACTGCCTGCGGCTCATTCATTTCCACATCGGCAGTCAGATCACCAAGATACGACGCATACAGACGGCCCTGCGCGAGGCTGCACAGTTCTACATCCAGTTGCACAAGATGGGCTACAATGTGGACTTCGTGGACTGCGGAGGTGGTCTCGGTGTCGACTATGACGGTACGCGCTCGTCGAGCAGCGAAAGTTCTGTGAACTACTCCATCCAGGAGTACGTCAACGACTGCGTGTACACCTTTGTCGATGCGGCCGACAAGAACGGCGTGGCTCACCCCAACTTGATTACCGAGAGCGGCCGTTCGCTCACCGCACACCATTCGGTGCTGGTCATCGATGTGCTGGAGACGGCGTCGCTGCCACAGATGTCGGACGATTTCGAACCGACGGACAAGGACCATCAACTGGTCAAGGAACTGTACGAGATATGGGAGAATCTCAATCCGCGCACCATGCTCGAGGACTGGCATGACGCCGAGCAGATACGCGATGAGGCCCTCGACCTCTTCTCGCACGGCATAGTCAGCCTGAAGACACGGGCCGAGATAGAGAGCATGTACTGGAGCGTGTGCCGTGAGGTGAACAATCTCGCCAAATCGTTGAAGCACATGCCCGACGAACTGAAGAACCTCGACAAACTCCTTGCCGACAAGTATTTCTGCAATTTCTCGCTCTTCCAGTCGCTGCCCGACTCATGGGCCATCGACCAACTGTTCCCCATCATGCCGATACAACGGCTCGACGAGCGCCCCACACGCAACGCCACGCTCCAGGATATCACGTGCGACTCGGACGGCAAGGTGGCCAACTTCGTGACCAACCGCAATGTATCTCATGTCCTTCCGGTCCACACGCCGAGAAAGAACGAGGACTATTACCTCGGAGTGTTTCTCGTGGGAGCCTATCAGGAAATCCTGGGCGACATGCACAACCTCTTCGGCGATACCAACGCCGTGCACATCTCGGTGAAGGACAACAAGTATCACATCGACCAGATATTCGACGGCGAGACGGTGGAGGAGGTGCTCGACTACGTGCAGTACAATCCCAAAAGACTCGTCAGACAACTTGAGATATGGGTCACAAAGAGCGTGAAGCAGGGCAAGATATCGCTCGAGGAGGGCAAGGAGTTCCTGTCCAACTATCGCTCGGGACTCTACGGATACACTTATCTTGAATGATGTGGATGGTGCGTATCGCCGCCGCCGACCGACGGAAAAGGCGGTACGATACCATAATATATTAAAAAGAACAACCGATGAACAAACTTACAATAGTAAAGGTGGGCGGCGCCGTGGTGGAGGATGAGGCCCAGTTGGAATGCCTCATACGCGATTTCTGCAATATCTCCGGTCCGAAAATGCTCGTGCACGGAGGCGGACGACGCGCCACAAAGATCGCTTCGGCCCTCGGTATCGAAAGCCGCATGGTGGACGGACGACGCATCACCGACCGCGATATGCTTGAGGTGGTGACGATGGTGTACGGCGGACTGATCAACAAGAATATCGTGGCGCGGATGCAGGCCAACGGTGTCAATGCCATCGGACTCACCGGTGCCGATATGGATGTGATGCGATCGCATCGCCGACCCGTCAGAAACGGAGTGGATTTCGGTTTTGTGGGAGATGTGGAACGTGTCGATGCCGACTGTCTGCACACACTCATCGAGGCCGGAGCAACTCCCGTGATGGCTCCGCTGACGCACGACGGACAGGGCTCGATGCTCAATACCAATGCCGATACCATCGCTTCGGCTGTGGCAAAGGGGCTCGCCCGGCTCTACGACGTGACGCTCATATATTGCTTCGAGAAGAAAGGTGTGCTCGCCAATCCGGATGATGACGACAGCGTGATACCCACAATTACTCGCCAAGACTATGCGCGCTATGTCTCAGAGGGCGTGATCACCGGCGGCATGATGCCCAAAATAGAGAATGCTCTCGATGCCATCGATGCCGGAGTGGGACGCGTGGTCATCACCAAAGCCACCGCCATCGACGGAGCACATGGCACCGTGATATCCAAATAAAAATCGTACATTGTGTTAAACAATGTGAAAAAGCAAAAGTCCTGTAACTTTTCCTTCACATAGTCGTCATATAAGCAGACAGATGAGAAAAATCAGTTTCCGCAACGATGTATTGCCTCTCAAGAATGTCCTTTACCGCATGGCATTGCGCATCACAATGGATGCCGCCGAGGCGGAAGACATCGTGCAGGATACATTGGTCAAAGTATGGAATCGGCGCGACAGCTGGGACAGAATAGACTCCATCGAGGCGTTCAGCCTGACAATATGCCGAAACCTTGCGCTCGACCGCATCAAGAGAGCCGATCGGCGGAACACATCGCTCGACAGGCCCGACATGGACGCTGAGGACAGCTCATCCAACCCTTTGGAACAGACATCGATGAACGACCGCATCGCAATGATCAAGGACCTCGTCGACCGGCTGCCTGAGAAACAGAAATCATGTATGCAACTCAGGGATTTCGAAGGCAAATCATATAAAGACATTGCCGGAATACTCGACATAAGCGAAAGCCAAGTCAAGGTCAACCTCTTCAGAGCACGACAGGCAGTGAAAGAAAAAATGCTTGAAACAGACAACTATGGACTATAAATACATTCAACAACTTCTGGAACGCTACTGGCAGGGCGAAACGTCCCTCGAGGAGGAGCAGATATTGCGCGCCTTCTTCAGTCAGACCGATGTACCGGCCGAGCTGCAGAAATATTGTAGTCTGTTCATATACGAACAATCGGAAACCAGGACCGATGTGCTCGGCAAGGATTTCGACGACAAGATGATGGCCATGATAGCCGACTCTGAACCCGTCAAGGCTCGTGTCATCTCCTTCAGACAGTCGCTCACTCCGTTGTTCAAGGCCGCTGCCGTGGTGGCGATAATACTCACCCTCAGCAACGCCGCACAGATGTCGTTCGACCGCAACGGCTATGAGAATGTCACAAGCACCGGGAATACCATCAATGGAGCGCCCGTGGCCCTCGGTGATACGGTCAAGACCGACTCGGTGAAGCAGACGCGCAGCGACATCGCGGTGCCCGTCTCACAGACTGTCATCGAATAAAAGAGATAATTTCTATGCTTTCTATATAAATCATGTTTAATTAAAACACAATCGAAACTGTGAAGTTTCAGGTTCTCTCAAATTTTTCATAACATATTAATATTAGACAGACCGCCGGACTGAATGCTCAGTCCGGCGGTCATATTTTTTTTTATCCTTATTCTTCAAAACTGTGCTGAACGCATACATTCTTCCGCATTTTACTTAATAATTATGAATATTGTAGCATCATAATAAATACAAATTAAACAATATTATGTTCCTTGCTAAAATTAATCGTATTCATAACTTATGTTAACATTATTATGTTTTTTTTTAATTTTGTTTTCTTCGCGAATATGAGTAATTTTGTTTTCAAAATACAATTATAAAACTTAATGGCTATGATAAACAATCGAACATGTCCACACTGTCATAAAAAGGTATCGATAATTAATTGTCTTTTTTATGTAATAAGAGGTGTTGGATTTTCAATACAATGTAATCATTGTGGTAATGGAATTATACCTGAGAAGGAACCCATTCCATTCCACTTTGCTTTTATTTCCGGTTTTTTAGCAATTGTTGTACCGATGCAAATATCTCTTTATGTTTTTCATAACAATTTCTTAGATTCTTTGGTATATGGAATATTTGCTTTGAGTTTGGATATTATCATATTAATCATATTAACAATAACAACAATTAAATTCAAGAAATTATTTTATTAATCAAATACTAATCAATTTATAAACTTATGAAAATAATCAGAAGAAAAATTATGGCTTTGGGATTAGTCTTCGGAATGTCTTTCGGAACAGCGTTCGTAGTTAAAGAAAATAAAGTAAATAATGCACAAGCATGGGTTGGAATTGGCTATATAGCATCCAAAAAAGGTGCTACTGCTGAAGAGGCTCTCATAATAGGGACTGTTGGAGTATACGAATCCACCCTTCAAGGATTGGCTTGGGGTGCAGCTTTTGGAAGTGTACCTGGAGCAGTGGCTGGAGCCGTTGTAGGCCTTTAATGTAAATGCAATACATTAAATATAAATATTTTGCTATCTTATTGGTCAGTACATATCTTATAGGATTTGTTCTTGGCTACTTTTTTAGCATCGATTCAAACATTTTAAATGTTAATGTTTTACCCCAAAGTAAGCCGAATATTACAGAATTATACCATTTGGATTCTTTCAGTAGATTCAAAGAGATAGCATTAAATAATCTCACCGTTTCAACTAAATGCTTCATTTTTGGAGCATTTAGTTATGGTGTTTATTCTATAATAATTGTTTTTCTAAATGCTTTTGTTTTAGGAAGTATTGTTGGAAGTAGTACGCAAATATTATCATTTAAGGAGATTTGTGGTTCTTTGCTACCTCATAGTCCTGAAATTTTAGGACTAATTGTTTTTGGCTATTGCGGATTTTCCATTTCAAATGATTTTTTTAAATATCATACATCTTCGTCTTTGAGAAGATATATTTTATTCATTCTGATTGCATCACTAATAATTTTAATATCAGCATTTTTAGAAAGTTATGTTTCCATTCAATCTTAATTATAAAAAAACAACCCCTATCATTGTTCTTATCATTTGCACGGTGTGTGCATATCTTATTTCAGAATATGCTAATAAAATCCAATTTGACATTATTGGTTTAATAGAAGTACCGTCTTTTTATAAAGTATTATTTCAAGTTTCAAGTATATTTGCTGCAATCATTCCACTTATTATATATTCTTTCCTTTTAATAACATCAGAGACAATGTTGAACTATGTTTTTGACGAATCTATTTCTTTTGAAAAATTAGCATTCGTTTTTGGTCTGGCATTTTTTCCTATGATGGGGTATTATCTTTTCTTTTTATACAATATTGTCACATATTGTGAAAATTCACAGATTCACTCAATAGAGGACTTTCTTAATATCAAATTTATTTTTGATTTAACTTTAAATGATTTGAAGAATATTAATTTATACTGTTGGGGATGTATATATTTTATTTCAGTTGCATACCTTTTGTATGATAAGAAGGCTGCAATCCCGGTTTTATTTTCTATACTTATGCCATCATGTTTTATGTTAATAGCCTATTATTTCTTTTTTAGTATTTAAATTTTTGATACACTTTGTTATTTCTTCCTTATCTTTCCGGCCAGCTGATAGAGCGATGGCAACAGCACACAGAGGGCGAAAAAGACGTACAGAACCATCTTTCCCGTGTCATGACCGCACATCTCGCTGAATGTCATGTCGGCCGATCCGGGCATGAGTTTCATCATGACGTAGGCAATGGTGTTGTTGCTCCAGTGGAAGGCGATGCCCGGAATGATGCTGCCCGTGTGATAATAGAGCCATCCGAGAAGCATTCCCAAGAGCAGGGCGTTGACCCCTTGTGCCACGTTGCCGTGCGCCACGGCGAACAGAAGGGCCGAGATGAAGATGGCCCACCAGTGCATGCGCTTGTCGAAGAGTTTGAGTAGGGTGCGCAGAATGGCTCCTCTGAACACCACCTCCTCTGCCACCGGACCGATGATACCTATTGCGAAATAACCCAGCTCGTGGTCCATGATCTGACTGAATAGCCTGACATAATCCTTCGGAAGGTCTGCACCGAGCATGTCAACAATAAAAGATGACAGGACGTTGCATCCCAATGCCGCAAGCATTGTCCATATCAGCACGTCCCAGGGACGTGTGTTGAGATATTGGCGTGACACGGGGCACCATCGGGTGCATGTGAAAAGTATGATGACAATTGCGCTTGCCACAATCGTGTTGAGCACAAGGGCGGTAGCGTTGGCTGTGATGTCCTCATTGAAAATCAATTTCAGAAGCATGCCGACAGCCAATTGTATGACTGCGAACGTAACGAAATAAAATGCCACATTAAATGCGTTGCTGCGTGATTTGCTCATGATTCAAAGTCTGTATTTAGTTGTTCGATTGCCTGTTTCTTGTCTTTCGCGAGCTGTTCGGCCAATTGTTGTGGGGTGTCAAACCTCCTCTCGTCGCGCAGACGATGTTTGAACGCCACCGATAACGTCTTGCCGTAGATGTCATCATCAAAGTCGAAGATGTGAGTTTCTATCGTCACGTCCTGTCCTTCGAATGTAGGACGACTGCCGATGTTGACCATCGCCGGATGCGAAGTCACTGTCTGACCTATGCGCACCGACGCACTGTACACGCCACAGGCAGGCAACATCCGGCCGATAGAGTCAGGATTGATGTTGGCTGTGGGAAATCCCATCGCACGTCCGTTGCGGTATCCGTCCACGACAATGCCTTCGATGGTGTATGGATAACCCAAAAAATCGGCGGCCGTTTCCACCTTTCCGGCCTCCAGAAGACGTCGTATGGCCGAAGAACTCACGTTCTGTCCTTCGATGGTAAGTTCGTTTCCGCGTATCACCTCCATGTCCAACATCCGGCCGTATTCCACATATTGTTCAAAACCTTCGGCACGGTTGCAGCCGAAACGATTGTCGTAGCCGATCACGAGCTTGCGTACATTGAGCCGCGCTTTCAGCACATCGCGCATGAACGACAGTGCTGTCATCGACGCCATTGCTTTGTCAAACGGCAGTATTACGGTGTTGTCGATGTCGGTCTTTGACAATAGCAGCAACTTATCATCAGTCGTTGACAGCATCCGGGGGATGTATCCCGTGTCCACGGTCTGTCGCGGATGACGGTCGAAAGTGATGATTGTGGCTTGCATGCCGGCCTTGCGGGCTTCGCCGATCACTTGCCGTATGAGATGCCTGTGACCCCTGTGCACACCATCGAAAAATCCTATTGTGGCCACGCAGGGTGCCATCGGCGCCATATTATCGTTGAGTATGAATGTTTTCATTTGTTTGTGCAGTATGTGTCAGCGTTGTTTACGCCTGTTTGTTTTTGGCTTTCAGGCGCACAACGGCCCTGTATATCTCACCCGCCCAAAGCACAACCGATGTGGCGGAGATGATTGCCGCCCATTCGGATGGCGAGAGTGGAACGGTGCGGAACATCGCTCCGCCGAATGTCACTATCATCCATTGGCCGCCGAGGATGATGACCAGTGTGGTAAGCAGTCCCGGGTCTTTGGTCAGACTGTGCAGAGCCGAGTGGACTGAACCCAATGACTTGGCGTTGAAAAGGTTCCACCACTGCATCATCACGAACACGGTGAAGAACACCGTGAGGGCTTTTACGTCTATCACGCCGTCCGTAGAACAATTGCGTATGCAATATATGAGCATGCCGAACATAAGGGCGAAGAATACTAATCCTATGATTGCGATGCCCCAGGCCATGTTGTGGCTGATGATGAAATCGGTCTGTTTGCGCGGTCGGTCCTTCATCACCTCTTCCGAAGGAGGCAGCGATGCCAATGCCATAGCGGCGAAGGTGTCCATGATGAGGTTCACCCATAATATCTGAGTGACGGTGAGCGGTAGTTCGGTACCTATGATTGAGCCGCCCAGGACGAGCAGCAATGCCGTCACGTTCACTATGAGCTGGAAGAACAGGAAACGCTGTATGTTCTTATACAACGACCGTCCCCACATCACAGCTTTGACTATGCTGCGGAACGAATCGTCGATGAGGGTGATGTCGCTCGCGTTCTTTGCCACACTCGTACCCGACCCGAGAGACAGTCCTACGTGAGCATGGTTGAGGGCCGGAGCATCGTTGGTGCCATCGCCCGTGACCGCCACCACCTCGCCGCGACGCTGGAGCAGATTGACGAGACGTTGCTTGTCGCCCGGACGTGCGCGGCTCATCACCTTGAGCGAAGCCACCCTGAGGTAAGCCTCCTCGTCGCTCAGAGCCTCAAAGTCGGGTCCTGTGATCTGGTCGGAGGCCGGAGTGTCGCTATGCCAGATGCCTATCTGTCGGGCTATCTCCACTGCCGTGGCCGCCGTGTCGCCCGTCACTATCTTGACACCGATGCCTGCCGAGTGGCACCTCTCCACCGCTTCGGCCACATCCTCGCGCAGAGGATCCATGATGGCGGCATATCCCTGGAGCGTCAGATGGGAAATAGTCATGTCGTCGGTATGTGCACAGGCGAAGGCGAGAGTGCGCATGGCTCTGCCCTGAAAATCCTTCAGACGCCGATTCACACGATCCTTGTCCTCGTCGCTGATGTCGCAGAACGAGATTATTATCTCCGGAGCACCTTTGACGAAGAGCCAGCGCGCGCCATCGATATCGACGAGCGTGGCCTTGTACTTCTTCTCGGTGGAGAAGGGTATGCGCTTGATTATCGTGGCCCTGTCGCGCAACAGGCGATAGTCCTTGCCGTTCTTCCCGAGCCACATCAGCAGAGCCGCCTCCGTGGGGTTGCCGATGCCCTTGCCGTCAGGGCCGATGTCGGCTGTCGAGTTGGCTGCAAGAGCATAGTCCAGAGGCATGCCGCCGTTCTCCACCACCATCTCGGCCACCTGCATGCGGTTTTGTGTCAGTGTGCCCGTCTTGTCGGTGCATATCACCGTGGCGGCCCCCATCGTCTCGCAGGCATGCAACTTGCGCACCAGATTGTTGCTTTTGAGCATGCGTCGCATGTTGAGAGCCAGAGCCAGCGTGACGGCCATCGGCAGTCCCTCGGGCACGGCCATGACGATGAGTGTGACGGCCATCATGAAATATTTGAGCACCACGTCGAGCATGGACAGATAATCCGTGCCCTGCCACAGGGCGTTGGTCAGTATGTCGTGGATGAGGAATATGAGGAACGCCGCAATCGAGACGCTGCTGCCCACGATGCTTATCATCTTGGCCAGTTTGGTGAGCTGCACATTGAGCGGAGTCTTCACCTCCGTCAGTTCGGTAGCCTTGCGCGCCACCTGTCCTATCTCCGTGTTGTCGCCCACACCCGTCACCACGGCCACTCCGTTGCCGTTCATCACCATTGTCGAGCGCAGCACCATGTCGGCGGGATACGTGGCTTCGTGGTCATCGGCCGCAGGGGCGCCGGCATGTTTGCTCGTTATCGGTTCGCCCGTGAGCGACGACTCGTCTATCTGAAGGTCGGTGGAGGATACGAGCCGTCCGTCAGCCGGTATCTCGTCGCCCACCTCGATGATCATGACATCGCCCACCACCACGTCCTTGCGGGCTATGCGCTTGATCTCGCCGTTGCGTCTGACCGTCACGAGCGACTCCTCGCCCAGGGCGGTGAGCATGTCAAACTTTTTGGCGGCATTGCGCTCGAAATAGAATCCCACGGTTGTGGCCAGCACGATGGCCATGATGATGCCGACGGTCTCGATGAAATCGTTGTGAATGAAAGCTAAGGCGAGCGATATGGCAGCCGCCACAAGCAGTATCTTTATTATCGGATCGTTGTATTTTTCGAGGTAAAGTTTCCAGAGCGACGTGTGCGCCGGAGGAGTGAGGATATTGGCTCCGTGCTCGAGACGGCTTTGTTCCACTTGACGGTCGCTGAGTCCTTCGATAATGTTTTGTTGCTTTTGGATATCCATTGTCTTGATAATAATCCTTTTACGGGAGGAGTTGCAAAATTAGGTAAAATATCCCGTAATGTGGGGTTAATACCTTAATAATTAAATTTATTTATAAGGTGGACCGCTGTCTATGATATCAGTGTGGCGTGAAAAGCTCCGCCGCGTACCAGGAAAAAAGGCCGGACCCCTGTGTGTGAGAGTCCGGCCTTCGGTAGGATATTGTCTTACTTTGTTATCTTGTGGGTGCCACTGCCGTATTCCTTCGATGTGGTCTCGCCGGGGACGGTCACTGTGGCGATGGCGCCTTCGGGAATGGTGAACTGCCATATCCACTTGTCGCCCTCATATCTCCACGCACTCTTTATCAGTCCGGCGGCCGATTGGTACTCCGCCTCCACATGACCCAGACGCTTGTCGGGCACGGGGCGCATGATGATATGCTTGAAACCGGGACGTTGAGGGTCGGCCGCGATGCCGGCCACCGACTCCCATATCCACTGGCACACGCATCCGTAGGCATAGTGATTGAAACTGTTCATGCCGCGTGGACCCATGCCCTTGTCCACCATGTAGCTGTTCCAGCGTTCCCAGATGGTGGTGGCGCCGTTGTCGATGGAGTAGAGCCAGCTCGGGTTCTTGCGCTGATAGAGCAGTGCATAGGCTATGTCGGACATGCCGTTCTCGGTGAGTGTGGGCATGAGGATGGATGTGCCGAGAAATCCCGTCTGCAAACACATGTCGTGGTCCTTGAAGTTTTGGCGCAGACGGGCTATCATGTTGGTTTTGGCCTCGCCCTCCACAAGTCCCGTCTTCAGGGCGAAGAGCGCCGGTGTCTGCATGGTGTTGAGGATGTCGGTCTTGAAAGTGCCGTCGGCGTTGAGAAATTTCTCCCGCATATACGCCTTAGCCTCGTCCGCCATCCTTTGGTATTTGGCCGCGTTGCGGTTGGTGGCCCGAGCCATGTCGCGCATCATCGTGGCGTCCATAGCCCAGTAGCATGCACTCAGATAGTTCCAATAGTCTATGGCCTCGGGCTTCGGCCCGTCGGATGTGAAGGCCAGTCCGCTGCAGCTCTCCAGCGGTTCGTAGCTCAGCCAGTCGGCCCACTGATAATTGAAATTCTCGTCAATGAGCGCCTTGTGGTCGTATTTGGTGTCGTTGAGATGACCCATGAGCAGGTCCATCGCCTGCCAGTTCTCCTCTACAATCTGTGTGTCGTCAAACTGTTTCCAGATGGTCCAGGGCACTATGATGCCGGCGTCCGACCATCCCAGACGGGTGTACTCGTTGCCATACTGTGCCAGCGGCGCCACACCCGGGAATCCGCCTTTGGGGTGCTGGGTGTCGCGCATGTCGCGCATCCATTTGTGGAAGAACTTGCGGGTGTTGGCAAAGAAGGTGCCCGTCTCGGTGAATACCTGCGTGTCGGCCGTCCATCCCAGTCGCTCGTTGCGCTGCGGACAGTCGGTGGGCACGGACAGATAGTTGGACATCTGGCCCCAGCGGGTGTTGGATATGAGTTTGTTGACCATGTCGTTGCCCGTGGTGATGCGGCCCGTCTCGAGCTCCCGGGCTATGGATGTGACGGGTATGCTGCGTAGCGACTTGATGGTGACGGGACCGCCGTTGGCGCTGATTGACACGAACCGATAGCCGAAGAAGGTGCACGAGGGCTCGTAACTGACGTAGTCGTCGCTCTGCCCGAAGACATAACTCATGCGGCATCCGGCGTTGGGTATGCGCAGATTGTCGCGGTGGACGCTGCCCTCCGGACCGTCCATTCCACGGCTCTGAGCACCATTGCCGTCGTTGAGCAGTTCGGCCGGCAGACAGGTGAGCGTGGTGCCCTCGTCGCCCTTGAAGACGAACGAAGGCACGGCGGCGCTGTTCTGACCGAAATCGACCACGAGCTCCTCGCCCGGATTCACGGTCATCACGTCGCCCGGCTGATACTCGCGGGTGATGATCACCTTGCCGTGTTCTTTCTCTTTGGCTCCTCTCACGCCTTGCCATACGTATGCACGGACGGGATTGAGGGCGATGTCGGGACGCTTGTACACCTCGGCACCATCCGAGGGCACAATCTCGCCCTTGAACTCGCGGTTCTCCTCGGCCATGTCCATGCTTGCGGCGCAGTCGTAGCCCATCGGTTCGCGGGCATCATACTCCTCGCCGTCGAATATGGCGGCATGCTTCACCGGTCCGGCTATGCCCGCGCGCCAGTGGTCGGTGTCGGTGTTGACATACTCGGTGGAGCCGTCGGCGTATGTCAGCAGGAGCACACCGCGGAAAGCGCACTTGGTGCCGTACATGCCGTCGGTACCGCCGGGGGTGACTATCTTGTCGGCCCACCATCCCGGAGTGACCTGTACGGAGAGGGTGTTGGTGGCTCCGGCCTTACGGTCGATGGCGCCCGTGACGTCGTAGGTGAACGAGCGTTTGGTCTTGAACGGATGAGTAAATCCCGGTTTGAGCACCTCGCGCGAGATCTGTCGGCCGTTGATGTACAACTGGTAGACGCCCAGTCCGGCGGTCATCCATGTGGCCGACACCACCTTCTTGTCGTTGCTGAATGAGGTCACAAACCAGTTGGCGCCATCGGCGGCGCGCTCGTTGTTGACTCCCTTCACCACCGGTGCATTCTTTACTGATATCCATTTGGAGTTGTTCCAGGCCGCTGCATCGAGTGCCGCGGTGCGTGTCACGCTGTCGGTTGCCGTGTGAGGCTTGCAACCGATGACACATGCAATAATCATCGCTGATAAAAGGCATGACGTATGCCCACGTTGTTGCTTCATTTATAGATTAATTTAGAATGTTGTATGTCGGATTCAGGTCATGTGTTCATGACCGGCATGTAAAATTAGGAATAAGTGGCAGAACACGCAAATTTTTGATGCCTAAAATGTCAGATTGTCCAACAATTATTCCATTTCTCAAGTGGTCGCATCCCTACACCGCACCTCATGAAAACACCGAAAACCGCATATATATGCAATTCCAAAAGTAAAAAATCTTGACAAAACGAAATCGCAAAATAGAAAGATGCGGGCAGAAAAACATTTGTGTACTTTCACATCGGATTGCGATGCGCCTGTACTTACCACTTGCGGAACAGTTCGAATCCCAATTTTATGCCGAATCCATCGAACTTGGTGTTGCGCTGGGCCACGAATATGCCGGCGGAGAACAGTCGGGTGGCGAATCCGTAGCCATACTCCATGTAGGGATGGAGGTGACGGACGCTCAGGGCGCTGGCATAGAGGCGCTCTTTCTCGATGAAATGGCCTAAAAACGGTAACCACGACAATACGAGCATGGGTGACTCGTAGGCCACATGGGTGCGGATGTAGTACTCCGAGGCATTGTACCAGTTGGAGTGGAGCAGCTCGAAATTGCAAGCCCAGTCGTCGTACCATCCGCCGGGGATGTTGTCGTCGCGGAAATTGGTATAGTCCAGGAATATCCATCCGTCGTCCTTGTGCGTGTAGAATCCGGCACCCACGCGCATTTGCAGCGAGTTCAGGATTGAGAAATGATGGATGTACTGTCCGTCGATCTCGCAACGCTCGTACTCGAGATTGGCATTCATGAATCCCTTGATGCTGCGCTCGTAGTCGATGGTGAAGACAGGTCCCAGATATCCTCGTGGACGATATTGCAGCTCGACTATGGGCGACACGGAGGTGTAGGTGGTGGGCATGCCTGTGGCTACAAAGGCCTTTTTGTCGATGGCCTTGCGTCTGTGGCCCATCAGTCCGGCCTGTATACCGAATCGGGGAGAGATGTCGTAGTTGACCACGGCGCTGTATCTGAGGTCCTTGAAATATTTCAGATTCATGTTGTTCCAGTCGATGGAGTCCGGGTTCTCGTGCTTGATGGCATCGGCCACGGTCGAGTTGGTGATACGGTTGCCGTTACCCACCTTGATTTCTATGTATCCGTTGCGTTGCCGGTTGAAATAGTAGGTGACAGGCAGTTCGGTGTACAGTTGTTTCTGTTTGAAGGAGTAGCCCGCCTTGAGCCACATCTGTATCATGCTGTTCTCCGAGAAATAGTAACTGCCGCGCACATCCATCTTGTAGACCAGACCCTTGCGGTCGCTGTATCCGAAGTAGAGCGGGTTGAGCAGAGGGTTGATGCGCAGGTGTCCGCGGTTGTTCGAACCGAAGTTGGACTGTATGCGTCCCATCAGGTGCTCGCCCACGTTGTCCCAGAGCATCTTGGAAAATGTCTGTTTCTTCTTTTCTTTCTTGTCGATGGACAGGGTGGAGTCGTTCTTGGGATAAATCCTGCTGAAGATATCATGTTCGTGAGGCGTCAGCTCCACGGGTCTCACTTTGGCCAGGAGGATGGTGTCGCCCTTGATTGTCACCGAGTCGTCGGGCATGTAGGACAGTCCGTGCACGGATGTGTAATCGGCGGATATGTCGTTGCCCATGAACTTGAAACGGGCGTTGACGTTGCATTTTTCGGGTATGCGCGTTTGTAGCGTGTCTGCGCTCATGAATATGTCCATGCCGAATCTCACCATGTCGTATTCGCCCTCGATATTCATCTTGATGATACGTCCGCTTGCGGCATCAGCCACGGCCATGCCCTTCACCAATTGCGTGTTGTCTACCCGGGGAATGAACCTCACTATGGCCGTGCCGTCATACATCAAAGTGACGTGGTAGCGATAGTATTTACGGTTTTTCCAGCACATGGGAGAGAGTATGTGCTTCTCGATGAGTGTTTCGTTGTAGATGTTGGGGAAGATATATTTCAGGAGCACGGGCATGACCTTTCGTCGGTGGGGTATGGTGGTGCGTTCGAGCATGTTGGTTATCTTCATGCGGCCCGAGGCATTGTCATATTCCACGCGGTCGTAGCTCTCGCCCATGTGCTCGCGGTCGCCACCGTGCGCAATGGCAAACATGGTGGGGACGGAGAGGAGGATGGCGTTGCGCCGGTTGGTCTTGATATTGTATTTCACGTACGAGTAGCTGGTCTTGTCGCCGACGGTGGTGTCGTGTAAGGAGGCGTAATCGAATATGCGTCTCATCACAAGCTTGCTGTTGCTATCTTTGGCTTGTAGCGTACATGCACACAAAAACAGCATGAAAAATATGTGAAATACCTTTTCGCCTTTTCTCATCGAGGACAAAGATAGTGAAAGTCGAGAGCAATGGCAAACGAAAAACATAGTTTTTTGGTTTGACATTGCCGAGCCGCATCCTATCTTATATAAATATAGTGAAAGGTGAGAGCAAGAGGCTTATCGTAGAGAAGCCTCTTTCAGTTGTTGCGTCAGTCTGTCCATGTCATCCGGGCCGGCTGCCGAAGGGAATTGCAATTCCCCTTCTATATTGACAATGGCATAATGCGGGACAGAAAGTATGCCGTTGTGTCCGAATATCTTATAGGTATCCTTTTGGAGAGCCTCGTTGATGATAGCGTGTTCTCCTGTCAAATCATAGTGCGCAGCCATCTTTTTCCAGAGTTCAGCTTTCTGAGGAGTATCAATGGAGATATACAACAACACGATGTCATTGTCAGCGGCATATTTCTGCAAAGGCTTGACGTGGGCAAACGAGGCTCGACATGGTCCGCACCAAGTGGCCCATAAATCGATAAAAATCACTTTTCCACGATACAAATCGGTAAGCTCCTTAAAGAAACGTATGCTGTCAGTATTCAAGAAATGGACCTCTTTCGTGGGTTTGGCTTCATTGAACGCCTTGTTACTCTGTATCGCAGTCTCCAATCTTGGTATCAATGCACTTTGCGGATGCAGTTTTTTGAACTCTTCGTACAATGCAGGAATGCCGGTTGCAAACCTTTCACGGCTCTCGTCTTCCTGAATGAGAAAGCCCATTGCGGTCTCTTGTACCCTACCTTGCAGGTTTGCCTTATACCAGTCGAAGAGCATCTGATTGCGCTCGTTGTCATCAGTCGGACGTCTTCCGTTTCTCATGAGCATATCTATTCCCGCCATACTTGATATGACATCTGCGAATGCCGGCGAGAATACACTCTCGGACTTATTGATGTCGGCGAACTCCACCATTTGGGCGTAAACGTCGTTCCACGCCTTCTTGCTGGTTTCGGAAGCTCTCCGGGAGTTGACGGAATACTGGTTCATGTATGCCAGCAACGTTTGCATGCGTATGTCCTGTATGGCCCTCTGTCTGAATTGGCCGTCCACACCTTTCACATCTTTCTCCAATGCCGTGGCGTAGTCAGACAATTTCCGGAACACGGATGAGGCAACCGTGTCTTTGCTGATGTCAAAAACATCCCCCTGACGTGTACGCAGATTATATACGTTTTCGTTCAGGTCAACCAACTTTCTGAGTATTTGATTCTCTTTCGCCAAGCCGCCAACGGGATTCAGCTCGTTGGATTTGGAGGCATCGATATCAAGCCTCTGTTTTCCCGGGGCAAGATAGACACTGCCAAGGTTTCGTTTGCCGTGGAGGAAGAGTGACAGTCGTTCTTTGCCGTTGATAGGCAGCACAACATGATATGTGCTATCCTGTCTTAAACGCAAAGTATCGACTCTGTTTGGCAGATAAATACCGTCAGTGGTGATATTATATGTGATGGAAACGCCGGATGTATTGGTCACCCTGCCTTCTAAAACAACATTTTTTTGAGCATATCCTTCTGCATGGAACATAGTTACGGCCAGACCGGTGAGGCATAAATATTTAGTAAATTCCATATTTATCGATTCATTATTCGCGGACAAAGTTACGACATTATTCTTTGAATCAATATATAGACGGAATCTTTTTGGAGCTATTTAACCCAAATCGCATTAGACCGACAATGCGATAATCATCAATCATGCCCATTATCGGTCTAATGATGATTTGTGTTTAAGCAAGGACGAGTGAAGGAGGTATGGTATTCAGACGTTATGCTGCATATATCGTCGCAATTTATGCGACATTATTCTGCTTTTGTTTGGTCATGCGACATTAAATTATTAATTTTGTCGCAAATATTGCGACGTTATTCGTGGTTTAATGTCGCACAAATGGATTTGAAGCATGTACATACACGAAAGAGACAATTGGACAGCCTTCCGATGGGATGCTGCCGAGTTGACAGCACTTCTGGAAGAGGTAAACCGTAAACAGGGACAGCTTTATGGCAGACTTGCTTCGCTTGGCTTTGACAGCAAGCTAAAGGCGATGGCTGAGAACCTGACGTATGATGTGGTTTATTCATCGGAGATTGAGGGCATACGCTTGAATGTGGATGAGGTACGCTCGTCCATAGCCCGGAAATTGGGTATTGAGAATGTCAGGCATACAGCACCTTCCCACTATGTGGATTCCGTGGTGGCGGTCATGCTCGATGCCGTAAGCCACTACGACCGCGCACTGACGAAAGAGAAACTTTGTGCATGGCAGGCCGCGTTTTTCCCGACAGGCTTCAGCGAAGGTTCGCAGATTGAAGTAGGCAGATATCGGACAAACGAGGAGCATGTTGTTTCCGGCATGTTCGGACGTGAGAAGATTCATTACATCGCCCCCTCGTCGGAACGTGTGGAGCAGGAGATGGCACAGTTTCTGGATTGGTTCAACCGTCAGGAAAATATCAATTCGGTCATCCGCTCGGCAATCGCACATTTTTGGTTTATCAGTATTCATCCTTTTGAAGATGGAAACGGACGGTTGGCACGCATCCTTTCAGACATGCTCTTGGCCCGTGCGGACAAGAGCGAGTTCCGCTTTTATAATATCTCCTCACAAATCAATAAGGACAAGAAACACTATTACGACATTTTGGAAAAGGCGCAGCATGGTGACGGTGACATCACGGAGTGGATTGGTTGGTATGCCCGCACGCTGTCTGCCGCACTGGACGAGGCAAACAATATCGTCAGCACCATCCTTAATAAAAGTTTCTTTTGGCAAAAGGCTTCCTCCGTCCCCTTGAGCAAAAGACAAACCGATATGCTGAACTTGTTTATGGACGGTTATGAGGACAAGATAACTTCCAAGACTTGGGCCACATTGGCCAAATGCTCCAAAGATACGGCCATACGGGATATTCAGGATTTGGTGGAGAAAGACATCTTGCGGGAAGATATACCCGGAGCCAAGCGACCGAGCTATTCCATCATCTTTGACCCGGAGGACATCACCGCATTCTTTTCGGAAGTCCGTGTGGAAACGCAAAACGGAAATCCATACCTCAAGGCTCTCTACAAGGGCAGGACACCGGTATGCGAGAGAATCCTGCCATTGGATGCCAAACGGTTTAAAGATGGCGACCTTCCTTTAGAAAACTTGCTGGCCAAATACTGCTCGTATCTTAGGAGCGGCGCATAAGTTAAGCCCAAATCGTCATTAGACCGACAATGGGCATGAATGATGGTTATCGTATTGTCTG
>CAJKQX010000041.1 GCA_905202125.1 uncultured Prevotella sp. | reverse complement strand
TGTAGGGCCGCAAACTTTTGCGGCCGCAAGAAGACCTGTATCTTGACATACAATCAATCCATACCTGAACGAAATATATTCAAGACATTCACCCCCTTGCGGCCGCAACAGATTACGGCCCTACACCCATTACACACATACTGAAAATACTTTTCCAATACGCGAAAAGGTTGAAAACATTATTTCACCGTGATGAGATAATAATTCTTCTTGCCGCGCTGCACGAGCAGATACTTGCCGTCGATGAGGTCGTCGGCTGTCACCACGCGGTCGAAAGCCTCGAGCTTCTCCTTGTTGAGCGAGACGCCGCCGCCCTGCACCAGTTTGCGCATCTCGCCTTTGCTGGCAAATATCTTCACGTCGTCGCGTGTGAAGAGTTCCACGGCCGGCTGTCCCAACAGGGTCTTGTCGAGGGTGAAATGGGGCACACCTTCGAAGATGCTGAGCAGTGTGGCCTCGTCAAATTTCTGCAGGGTTTCTTTCGTTCCCTTGCCGAAGAGTATGCTCGACGCCTCCTGTGCTGTCTCGAGGTCTTCCTGCGAGTGTACCATGACGGTGATTTCCTCGGCCAGACGTTTCTGCAGCACGCGACGGCCGGGGTCTTGCTTGTGCTCCTCGACGAGCGCCCCGATGGTCTCGCGGTCGAGACTTGTGAATATCTTGATGTAACGCTCGGCATCGTCGTCGCTCACGTTGAGCCAGAACTGGTAGAACGTATACGGCGTGGTGCGGTTGCGGTCGAGCCAGATGTTGCCGCTCTCGGTCTTGCCGAATTTCTTGCCGTCGGCCTTTGTGATGAGCGGACAGGTGAGGGCGTAGGCCTCGGTCTCATTGCCAAGAGTGCGGCGTATGAGCTCCGTACCGGTGGTCATGTTGCCCCACTGGTCGTTGCCACCGAGCTGCAGCTTGCAGCCCTTGTGCTGATAGAGGTAGAGGAAATCGTAGCCCTGGAGGAGCTGATAAGTGAACTCGGTGAACGAGAGTCCGTCGCGGGCCGAACCGTTGAGACGCTGCTGCACACTCTCTTTGGCCATCATGTAGTTGACGGTGATGTGCTTGCCCACGGTGCGGGCAAAGTCGAGGAACGTAAAGTCCTTCATCCAGTCGTAGTTGTTGACCATCTCGGCAGCGTTGGGGCCCTCAGCCTCGAAATCGAGAAATTTGGACACCTGCTTCTTGATGCACTCCTGGTTGTGGTACAAGGTCTCGCTGTCGAGCAGATTGCGCTCCTGGCTCTTGCCCGAAGGATCGCCAATCATACCCGTGGCACCACCCACGAGGATGATGGGCTTGTGTCCGCAGCGTTGCAGATGACGCAGCATCATGATGCCGCAGAGATGTCCTATGTGGAGCGAGTCGGCCGTCGGGTCGGTACCGAGATAGGCTGTCACCATCTCCTTTTGCAACAGTTCCTCCGTTCCCGGCATTATCTGTGCCAGCATACCGCGCCAGCGCAGTTCTTCAACAAAATTCTTTATCATTGTGTGTTTGATTTTTTTATTTATTGGTAAGCTATTGTCGATGATATGAAATGATTCGGATTGAGGTGCAGAATACGTGTCCACGGTCAGGGCACGGGGTCGTATCCGCTGCCGCCCCAGGGATGACATCTGAGCAGACGTCTCACGGCGAGCCAGAGTCCCTTGACGGGTCCGTGCTTGATGAGGGCCTGGCGGGCATACTCCGAGCACGAGGGTGTGAACCGACACGAGGGTGGCGTGAAGGGCGAGATGAATTTCTGATAGAATATCACCGGCGCCACGAGCACGGCAACGGCGACATAGGACAGCATCTTCAATATCCGGCGCACGGCATTCATAGTTTCTCGCTCAGCCTCATGAGCAGATTGCGCATGTTCGTCTCCACATCAACGGACGGGTGCAGACGGTCGTCTATCCAGATGAAAGCCATCGACACCCGGCGCTCAGGCTGTCCTTCGAGGCGGTCGAGGAGTATGTATTTGTTTTTGCGATAGGCCTCGCGCATCTGCCGTTTCACCCGGTTGCGGTCGACGGCATGCTTGAATCGTCTTTTCGAGACGCTCACCATCATGGCCGCCTGTGGCATATTCTCCACATCGTCAAACCTGTACACCATTCGGATGGGAAATGCAGACATGGCACGACTGCCACCTCCGCCAAAGAGCTTTTCTATCAGTAATTTGCTGTTGATGCGCTCTTCCTTTCCGAGTGTGAAAGGTCCGGTTTCCGGCATTGTCACTTGTGTTTATCGAGATAAGCCTTCAATGCGCTTGTCATCGAAGGATGTTGCTTTGTGGGAGCCTCAAAGTGGAGGGTCAGACCGGCCTCGGTCACTGCTTTGGCGGTGATAGGGCCGAAGGTGCCGATGTGCACTCCCTTGCGTTTCTCGTCGGGTATGTTCTTGGTGAACGACTTTATTCCCATCGGACTGAAGAAGAGCAGCAGGTCGTAGTCGAAGGATTTCACTTCCTCCTCGGTGAAATCGTTGCTCACCGTGCGATACATCACGACCTCGGTATGTACGAGCTTCTTTGAGTCGAACATGTTTTTGAGGTCGTCATTGTGCGATTCGCTCAGCGGCACGAGGTATTTCTCGTTCTTGTGTTTGACCATTGTCGGCAGCAGATCGTCCATCTTGCCGGTGTTGCCAAAGAACACCTTGCGTTTGCGATACTGCACGTATTTCTGAATATAAAGGGCTATGGTCTCGGTGATGCAGAAATATTTCATGTCCTCGGGTATCTCCAGGCGCATCTCTTTGGCAAGGCTGAAATACTTGTCGATGGCATGACGCGATGTGAACACCACGGCTGTATAATCGAGGATATTCACTTTCTGCTGACGAAATTCTTTCGGGCTCAGACATTCCACTTTGATGAACGGTCTGAAAACAAGTTCCACACCATAGTCTCTTGCAATATCGTAGTATGGCGATCTCTCACTTGTCGGCTCCGGCTGGGAAATCAAGATTTTGTTTATCATCTCACCTTTTAATTAGAAACTTACTTTCAAATAGCTGCTCACCGTGGCCAGGAATCCGAGTAGTCCGACCACAGGCATGATTTCAAGGGTGCAAAAGTACAAAAAATTTTGCAGATAAGCTCGTCTCCGGACGAAAAAGATATTATAAGTCCTGTACATCGACAATATTCTGAAAAACAGCACTATGAGCAGCACACACACGAGTGTGGCCTTCACGGGCATGTAAAAATATGCTTGCAACATTACCACCGGGAACATCGCCACACCCTCGATGGCGAGTATAAAGAGGAACGACTTCATCCACATCTCTGTGCTCCGCCGTCCGAAAAACACTACTCCCGTGAGCCAGTAGGCACCGGCCTTGACCATGTGGAAGGCGGCAATGGCAGAGGCGAAGATGCCCGTCACGGCGTACTGGTCGATAGTGAACGTGTCGCTGACGAACGTCTCCACGTAGAAGAAATAGACGAGGGCCTGCAGCAGACAGGTCTGCATGACGAGGAAGAGCTGAAAGCGCAGCTCGTTGGCCGTCTCGGTGATGTCGGTTACGCGTCCGTGATGGATGCGGAAGAACTCCTTCAGCTGGCGCGACATGAATCTGAGCGACTTGGACATAGACACCGCGGCCAGCATGAAACATCCCAAAAGAATGAGCGTGATAACGTTGTCGCGCGCTATGCTGTATGGCACGGGGTCGCCGGCCATACCCAGCCGACCGCCGAACATGTCGGAATGGAAATGTGGTTTGCCCGTGAAATAGGACTCACGATAGTACTTGGGCAGGCTCACATCGTGTATGCTACGACCCACGGGCATGCCGGGCAGATGCAGAGTGTCCGGACATTCGCTCCAGTGTATCTCCGACGGACGGATGTGCGCCTGTATGGCCGAGTCTTGTTGTGCCGGTGTGGCGTCGGCGGGAAGCCACTTTAGCACCTCGCGCGGAGTGAGCACGTGATGGTGCGTACTGTCTGCGTGGGCCTCTATGGCGGCCGAAGTCACCTCTGCTTGTATGGAGTCGGGATTCTGAAACATATGAATTATCGTATTGCCTTAACATTCGCGGCGGACACATCCGGTCAGTCTCCGCCGCGAAACTGTCAGTCGAGTCCGAAGACCTTGCGTATCTCGTCCACACGGTCGAGCTTCTCCCATGTGAAGAGTTCCACCTCGATGGTGCGTGTGGGATGATAGTGACTGGTGAAGGTCTTCTTCACCACCTCGTTCCTACGCCCCATGTGCCCGTAGGCGGCAGTCTCCAGATACATCGGCTGGCGCAGTTTGAGCGAGCGTTCGATGGCTTTGGGGCGCAGGTCGAACATCTCGTCTATCTTGCGGGCTATCTCGCCGTCGCTCATGTTCACGCGGCTGCGGCCGTAGGTGTTCACATATATGTTGACAGGACGAGCCACACCGATGGCATAACTGATCTGCACGAGCATCTCGTCGGCCACTCCCGCGGCCACCATGTTCTTGGCTATGTAGCGTGCGGCGTATGCTGCCGAGCGATCCACCTTGCTGGGATCCTTGCCCGAGAAGGCACCTCCGCCGTGGGCTCCCTTGCCGCCGTAGGTGTCGACGATGATCTTGCGGCCGGTCAGACCCGTATCACCGTGGGGGCCGCCGATAACGAACTTGCCCGTGGGATTGACAAAATACTTGATGTCGTCGCCGAATAGTGCGAGCACTTTCTCGCTGTGTATCGAGGCCTTGACGCGCGGCATGAGGATGTTTATCACGTCATTCTTGATGCATGCGAGCATATCCTCGTCGCTTTCGCCGAACTCGTCGTGCTGCGTGGAGACCACGATGGTGTCTATGCGCACGGGCTCGTTGTCGTCGTTGTATTCCACCGTCACCTGGCTCTTCGAGTCGGGGCGCAGGTAGGTCATTTCCTTGCCTTCCTTGCGTATGTCGGCCAGTGTGCGCATGATGAGATGTGCCAGATCGAGCGACACGGGCATATAGTTCTCCGTCTCGTTGGTGGCGTAGCCGAACATCATGCCCTGGTCGCCGGCGCCCTGCTCGTCCTCCTGCTGTCGGCTCACACCGCGGTTGATGTCGCCGCTCTGTTCGTGAATGGCGGTGAGCACTCCGCACGAGTTGCCGTCAAACTGATACTCCGACTTGGTGTATCCTATACGGTTGATGGTTTTGCGCGCGATAGTCTGCAGGTCGATGTAAGCCTCCGAGCGCACCTCACCCATGATCACCACCTGACCGGTGGTCACAAACGACTCGATGGCGCAGTGTGCACCTTCGTCGTAGGCCAAGAACTGATCGAGAAGAGCGTCCGATATCTGGTCGGCCACTTTGTCGGGATGTCCTTCCGACACTGATTCTGAAGAAAAGAGATAATTCATTTTTCCAATTTTTTTATTTAGTGGAAAAACGCCAAGTTACCGTCGGAAATCTGTAAATGAATAGGATTTCGCAGTTTTAGCATTTTTTAGTGTGGTTGCAAGCAGCCAAATTCTTCCACATCGAGTTGAACATGTTTTTGAAAATCGGCCGCAAAGTTACACATATTTTTCATACCACGCAATAAAATGAGGAGAAAAAAATCTGCCCTCACCGCCCGTCAATATACGAACACTATCCTGCTGGGATTCTGTCCGTTCGAGGTGAACTTGCCTATGTATTTGCCTGTGGCATCAAAATGGTACACCGTGCCGTCGCCGCGGTTGTAAAGCGTGGTGGTGACGTAGATGTGGTTGTTGTAAGGATTGACGTTGATGCTGTATGAGGTGGCCGCAGCCATTTCGGCGGGCATATCGGAGAGAGGGCTGTCGTTGCGGGTCGCGGTCTGCACATCATACGAGTAGAAAGAGGTGGCGGTGCCGTCGGGACTCCACACCGAGCTGGCCACGTACACCACATTGCCCCGGGTGGCCATGCTGCTGCCCTGGCCTATGGTGACGCTCTCACGTGTCTGCGGGTCGTACACATCCACGCGCGGAGAGGAATAGTCGGCACCCGTGCCCTGAATGGCGAGTTTGCCGGAGGTTGTTACTACCAGTCGCTGTGGGTTGTCCATGATGGTGACGGTCTCGGCGCGAGTGAAATCAGCCTCATCGATGATGGAGAGAGTGTTGTCGGTGCCCCATCCCGAGTTGACGCAATAGATGCGTCCGCCGCTGACCACCAGCTGTTCGGGGTTGCGGCCCACGCGGACCGAGCCCTCCAATTTCATTGTCTTGGCATCGATGCGCGACACGTATCCGCCATAGGACGACACATACAACTTGCCTTTGGATACGGCCACATAGCGCGGGTCGCCCAGATCGGCATGGTCGGCATACGACAGTCGCGCCTCCTCATGTCCCACACCGTCGAGGCGAGCCACATAGTTGGACCCGGCCACCACGACATACAGTTTGCCGTCGGCGTATGCCATGTCCTGCGCAGTGTCGCCAATCTTGCGACCGTTCTGGGCCTCGAAGATATCGCCACGGAACACATTGTCGGTCGAGAAATCAAAATATCCGACGGTGGCATTGTTCATGCCATACGATCCCTCATTGAGTACAAAGGCGCGACTGCGCGCCATCTCCACCTCAGATCCGTTCTGTTGCCACCAGGGGGTGTCGTCGTCGCTACATGCGGTAAAAACATTCAGGAGCATCATAGAGAAGAGCGATGCCCAAAGGAAATTAAGTCTTTTCATTGTCTTGAGTATTTTTTGATTTATTATTGTCATGTGTATGTCGGTCGGGACCGATAGCGGGAATATGCGGTAACGGTCATATCCCGATGGCAGCCGAGAACTCGAGCGAGCGGCCCGGCATGGGGTAATACTTTATTATCTCATAATGCTCGCCCGCGATATTGCGCACCACGAGCTGCATGTCCAACGTATGCCGGCCGAGACGCAACGCCCGCGAGAGGGCAACAGACTGGTCGCAGTAGCCGGGGATGAGATATTCGTGCGTGGACTGTATCATGCTGTAACGCTTGGCGCAGCCCGTGAGCGTGTAGCCCAGGTCTACCCACGGTGTGTGGAGGGTGACGGCGGCGCTGCCGGTGTGGCGGGGTGTGTAGGGCAACTGATGTTTGTATCCGGGCTGCCGACTGTCGGTGACGTCCACAGAGCGCTGCAACATGTACGAGCCTTGTATCCTGAGGTCTGCGCCGCGGGCCACGGAGACGCTGGCGGCAAAGGTGGCACTGAGGCCATCAATACGCACACGGCCATAGTTGGCCATCTTCCACACATACAGCGTGGGCGTGGCCACTATCTTGTCGTGCACCTCATTGTGGTAAGCGTCGACGGCTATCGAGAGATAATCGAAGAGCGGCAACCGGCTCGATGTCCACGCCACACCTATGGAATATTCGCGGGCACGCTCGGGGCGTAGGTCTATCGTACCTATGCGGTCATAATAAAGGTCGTTGAAGGTGGGCATGCGGAATGTGTGGCGCACCATAGCGCGAAGATACAACGGTTCCCGGTCTAAGGGGCGCCAGGCCACGGACAGCGACGGTGAGAGACGGCGGCGCGGGTCGGGACGGCGGCCCGAATGTACGTGCTCTGAGGCAAACGTGCCGGTGAGCGCGGCCACCGATTCCAGGCGCGAGGTCTTGTAGCGCAAGGTGAGGGCCGTGAGCGAGGTGAGGCGGCGCGGGTCGGGAGCGGCTGATGCGAGCATATTGAGCGTGTTGAGGGCCACATCCTGAGCCAGAGCGAGCGACAGTCGGGCTATGGGAAACCATCCTATGGTGGCCGAGGCGTAGTATTCGTCCTGACGGTTGACCTCGCGTTTGAGGCCGTCTGTGTATTTCACGTCGCGGTCGGTGTATCTGTTCCATGTGTGGGAGTAGCGGGCCCGCGTGGCGAGACGCAGTGTGCGGCCCAGCCGGCGGCTGAATATCGTCTGCGCGAAAAAGTCCTCATCGGCCAGACGTTCGCGCGACGGATTGTCGTAGAATATCACCGCACCGGGCAGACCGCGGCGCGAGGAGAACATGCCTGTGCGCACGGCGAGCGACGAACTGTCGTTGAAGACAGTGCGCAGGGATGCCTCGCCCTGCCACGAAGAGATGTCGGAGTTGGAGCGCCGGCCCGTGATGGTCTCACGCCCGTTGCTCAGACTGTAAGGATAGATGCCGTCGGAGCGCATGTACGAACCGTCGAGGGCTATGGTGGTGTTGCCGCCCAACTGTCGGCAATAGTTGAGCGTGGGCGACAATAGTCCCCAACTGCCTGTGCGCAGACGCATCCGCAGGTTGTCGCGCTTTCCGTCGTCAAAGGCCGGAACAGCCGTGACGATATCGAGCACTGCGCCCGATGCGGTGTGGCGCGCGCTCTGCATGATGTCATCGCCCGACCCTGTAGTGAGCGTGACGCGATTGATATTGTCGGTGGTGTAGCGGCTGAGGTCTATCTGTCCGGCCTGTGTGTTGCTCATCACCACGCCGTTGTAGCTCACGGCCGTATGATGGGCGCCGAGACTGCGCACCGAGACGGTCTTCAGACCGCCCTGTCCGCCGTAGTCCTGCACACTCACGCCGGCAAACCGCCGTACGGCATCGGCCAGACGAAACGTGCCCGACCGGCGCATGTCGTCGCCATCGAGTGTCTGCACGGACTGCGGGCCGCTGATGTCGCGCGACACTCTGCGGGCCGTGACCTCCACCTCGTCCACACTGCGTTGGTGCACGATGGTATCGCCATAGGTATGGGCGACGGCCGCGGCCGATATGCCCATCAACACAATAATGATGTATTCTCTCATAACAGTAAGAATTCTCGCCATCGTCCTCGCAACGGTGAAAAAACATGATATCTCTCTGAACACGGCAGGTCTTCTGACTCGTCGCCCGGATGCGAACGCCTTCCCGGATAATTGTCCAGTGGCTCCGTGTTCGCTCCGCGTATAAGGGCGGCTCACAGCAGCGGGACTGTCGGAGAATCACACTCCATTCCCTATTATCGTGCATGGCACGTACCGTATCGCTTGCAAAATTACACAAAAAAATGATTGCGGCCCTACATTCGTGGACGATATTTTGAATAAGATTAGTATCAAAATCTCCGAAACCGTATAAATATGCAAACCAAAAAGTAAAAAATCTTGACAAAACAAAATCGCAAAATAGAAAGATGGGGGCCGAAAAACACATATTATCACCCCACCGTAACACATCAAATTTCCAAAAGGGGCCCTTCGGGAATGCGAAAGGAACCCTTTCGGGATGCGAAAGGGGCACTTTTGGAAGGCGATTTTGCCGCTTTTTTACCTAAATTTGGAGTTTTTCTTGTTAAAATTTGTATATTTTCAAACCACAAAACGGAATATTCGTCTGATTATCAGGATATTGAGCAAACCCGCTCAAAACTCGCGTATTTGCGACAAAGAAATCCATCGTGCGAAACGATGCGATTGTCAGAGAGTTTGGAAGAAAATTTTTGCATAATTATTCAAAACAAAATGTATATTTATGCAGTTTCCCGGTGTGGCCGGTAAGGCCGCAGTGAATTTGTTTCAGGCTTCTCTCTGGCGTGTGCCCATGCGCACCTCTACCACATTGACCACGTAGTCGGCCAGTTTCTCGCACTCGCTGATGATGTCCATGTACATCGTGCCGATGGCGTAGGTGTACTTGTGGTCATTCACGTCGTTGATGTTCTGGCTCTTGAGCTGGTTGCGGTAGTTGTTGATTTCGTTCTCGATGTTGAACGAGCGGTTCACGTCGATATTCTCGCGGCGTGTGGCCAGCATGATGTTCATCTGTGAGAGGCTGTCGTTGGTCAGCTCGAACATCTGGTGCATGTGCTCATACTGCTGCGGAATGAAATCCTCCTTGCCCTTGATACGGCGGTTGATGGTGCGGGCGATGTTGTAGCAGCTGTCGCCGATACTTTCTATCTCGGAAATCTCGCGCAGCATGGCACGTATCTTGGCTTTGGTCTCGTCGCTCAGGTGGGCGTTGCTGACGTTGTCGAGATACTTGGCAATCTCGATTTCCATGTTGTCGCTGATGCTCTCGTATTTCTCTATTCGCGTGAAGAGCTTGGTGAAGGCTGTCTCATCGGTCACTCCGAGAAGCTCGCGCACCATAGTGAACATGCGCTGTATGCGCTCGGCAAAGAGCGTGATCTCCTTTTGTGCCTCCAGCACGGAGAGCTCGGGTGTCTGCATGATACCGCTGCTGATGAAGCGCAGACGGAAATCGTCCTCCTCGTCGGTCTTGCCGATGCGTGGCTTGATGACGCGGCACACTATCTTCTCTATCTGCGGGATGAACCATATCAGGACGGCGGTGTTGATGAGGTTGAACGTCGTGTGGAAGGCGGCAAGCACGAAGGAGAGCTTGGCGGCATTGGCCGCGAAATGGGGGTCGGTGTTGGGAATATCCTCATCGTATCCCACGAATCCGCACACCATGTTGACGAACGGCTTGAACAGGCACATCACCCACACCACACCGAACATGTTGAAGAACATGTGGGCGAAAGCGGCCCGGCGGGCCTGCGTGTTGGCCGAGAGCGCGGCGATGTTGGAGGTGACCGTCGTACCTATGTTTTCACCCATGACAAGGGCTATGCCCTGATATATGGGCAGCACACCCGTGGAGCACAATATCATGGTGATGGCCATGACGGCGGCCGACGACTGCACCATCATCGTGAGTATGCCTCCGAGCAGGAGGAAGGTGAGCGTGGTGGCGAAGCTGTTGGGGTCGAATGAAGAGAAGAAAGCCAGCACATCGGCGTTCTGCCCCAGATTCATGTCGATGCCAGTCTGGCGCAACGTGCCCAGTCCGAGGAACATGAACGAGATACCGAACAGGAAATCGCCCATGTTCTTGCGTTTCTTCGAATATATCAATATGATGGCCAGAAAGAAGGCCGGATATACAAAGTCGGCTATGTTGAAAGAGAACCCGGCACTCATGATCCACGCCGTGAGAGTGGTTCCGATGTTGGCTCCCATGATCACCGAGATGGCCTGGGCCAGGGTGAGCAGTCCGGCGTTGACAAACGAGACGGTCATCACAGTGGTCGCCGTGGACGACTGTACGGATGCTGTGACGAACGTTCCGGTGAGCAGTCCGGCAAAACGATTGGTGGTCATGGCTTGCAGGATGTGGCGCAATTGCGAACCTGCCATCTTCTGCAAACTGTCGCTCATAGATTTCATTCCGTACATCAAGAGTGCAAGGGATCCTATAAGCTTAAAAAAAATCAAAGTCGACATAATTCTCTTAATTTATTATTCGCATTTGGTTCATTTTCGTAACTTTACGCCAATAATGATCAACAAAAGCCATTGCTATGAAACAAACATTGAAAATACGTTGCAAAAATAATAAAAAATCTTTAACGGTAGAAACGGGAAGCACACTTTCTGATATTTTTTCGAAAATAAATATCGACATGCCTTACGGTCCGGTAAGCGCGAAAGTGAACAACAAAGTGGAGGGCCTCAACTATCGTGTGTACAGCAACAAGGATGTGGAATTTCTCGACCTGTACTCGTCGTCGGGATCGAGATGCTACACACGCACATTGTTTTTCGTCCTGTGCAAGGCCGTGCACGACATCTTCCCGGGTGCCGGCGTGGTGATAGACATTCCCGTGAGCAACGGCTACTACTGCGACCTGAGGAAAGACGGAGGCGTGACAGACGGGGACGTGGAGTGTCTGCGCCGCAGGATGAAGGAGATCATCGACGCGGCACTGCCCATCCGGCGCCGTATGGTACCGACGGAAGAGGCCATCGAGATGTTCGGGAATGCGGGCGCACAGTCGAAGGTCGCTCTGCTGCGCACCATCGGAGACATCTACACCACGTACTATGAGCTTGACGGATATGCCGACTATTTCTACGGCACGATGCTCACCAACACGTCGCAGATATATCTTTTCGGACTCGAGAGATACTACGACGGAGTGCTCCTGCGCATCCCTTCAATCGACAATCCGGCCGAGCTGGGCCACCTGATAAGGCAGGACAAGATGTTTGAGGTGTTCAAGGAGCATCACAACCTTCAGAATCTGCTGGGCGTGAGCACCGTCGGCGCGTTCAACACGATAGTGGCCAAAGGGCTCTCCAACGATATAATAAATGTGTCGGAAGCACTACAGGAGAAGAAGATAGCACACATTGCCGACGAGATTGCGGACCGCAAGGACGTGAGGATGGTGCTCATCGCCGGTCCGTCGTCGAGCGGAAAGACGACCATGTGCAAACGTCTGTCAATACAACTGGTGACCAACGGCATACGGCCTGTGCCCATCTCGCTCGACGATTATTTCGTGGATCGCGAGCTGACGCCTAAGGATGACAAGGGCGAATACGACTACGAGCATCTGCATGCGCTAAACATACCGTTGCTCAACAATCATCTTGAAGCACTCTTCAAGGGTGAAGAGGTAGTCCTGCCCAAATACAATTTCCAGACGGGCAAAAGCGAATCGAGCGGAAGAAAACTCAGACTGGAGCCCAACGAGATGCTCGTCGTGGAGGGCATACATGCTCTCAACCCCGAACTGACGGCTCAGATACCCGACTGTCAGAAATTCAAGGTGTACGCCTCGGCACTCACCACGATACTGCTCGACAACCACAACTACATCCCGACCACGGACAATCGTCTGCTCAGACGTATCATCCGCGACTACAAGTATCGCGGCGTGAACGCCCGCGAGACCATACACCGCTGGCCGAGCGTCAGGGCCGGCGAGAACAAATGGATATTCCCGTATCAGGAGAACGCCGACATGATGTTCAATTCGGCCATGATCTACGAGCTGGCTGCCATCAAGACACAGGCGCTGCCGATGCTCGAACAGGTGCCTGAAAACTGTGATGAATATGCCGAAGCGTACCGCTTGCGCAAGTTTCTGGGATATTTCGCATCGATAGACTACGACACGCTGCCCTCCACATCGCTCCTGCGCGAGTTTCTCGGAGGCAGTTCGTTCAGATATTGAAATGGCTGTTGTTATAAATATTTGCCGATACAGTGTAGGGCCGCAACAGGCCCACGGCCCTACACTTATCGTTCAATTCACATTATTCAAACTATCTCACCGGCTCTCCTCTGCCCAAACCTTATAGGCTTCGCCCTTATGACGGTTGCCTACGGCGAAATAGGGCACGGCACGGAAGGTGACCTTGTTGCCCCGGGCGTCCACACCGTCACCGCTGACGATATTGACCGGCGAACCGAACTGTGTGGTGCGATTCATTGCCAGTTTGCCTTTTGTATCCACCTTGAGATGCTTCACGTCTTTGTTGTCGCACTCCTCAAACGAGTAGACTATCGGTCCGGCGGCGATGGCCGTCATTCCCTTGAGATCGTTCACGGCGTTGTGGGCTGTCACATAGCGCGGTTCGACAGGCAGCGAGAGCGACACCACATCACCCTTGTTCCACTTGCGGTCGATGCAGGCGTATCCGTTGACGATCGTGGTCTCCACCTCCTGACCGTTGACCATAAGTATGGGACGCGTTGCGGGAGTCGAGTTGTAGAGTCCGAAGGGATTCTCCTTACCCACGGCCCAGCCCGGGATGCGCACCTTGAGGGTGAACGTCTTGCTCTTGTCGGGGTTGATGGTGATGGCCACCTGTCCGTTGCTCGGATAGGCTGTGGCCTGACTGATGCTCAGTTTCATGTCGTCAATGCGTGCCTGACTACCAATGAAGAGGTTCACGTACACCGAGTTTTTATCATATCCATAGGCGAATCCCGGCATGGCCGACACCAGTTTGAGGAACATCGGAGGACAGCACGGACAGCCGTGCCACTGCCAACGGCCGTGATGATCGCCGTCAAGAGGATTCTGATAAGTGTAATTGTCGCCGGCAAGGGAGATGCCCGTGAGGACATTATTATATAAGGAGCGTTCAAACTCGTCCATGTAGCGGGCGTCGCACGTGAGTTGATTCAAGCGCTGACTGTAAAAAGCCACACCCACGGCGGCGCATGTTTCGAGATAAGCATCATTTGGCAGGAAATAGTCGCCGCCGAATTTCTCGTCATAAGCTATCGCTCCCACACCTCCGGTGATGAACATACGGCGTCCGGCCATGTTGTCCCACAGACGGCGGGCGGCAGCGATATACATCGGGTTGTGGGTCTCGATGGCGGCGGTGGTGACACCTGTCATATACAGGGTGGCGCGCACGGCATGACCCTCGATGGTATTTTGTCTGTCGAGCGTGAGAGAATCCTGGGCATACGGACCGAACGACGGGCGCGAGTGGTTGCCGTATTTAGGATCGGTATATTTGTTGTCGCGTATCCATCGCTCGGCAGCCTCGTTGCCGATTGTGCCCCACTGCGGATAACCACAATGCACACCGCGGTGCTCTATCCAGAATGTGGCGAGACGCAAGTATTCGTTCTTGTCCACGTTCACGCCCTGGGCGTTCACCTGTTTGGCCGCTTCGGGACGGTCGCGATAAAGCCAATAGAGTTTAACCATAGCCTCCTCGGGCAGCGAGTGGGCCGGTACGACATTGTGGCGGGGATATTCGCCCATGTAGCCGCACATCATGTTGGCAGCACGAGTGGCCGCAACGAGCAGCTTGGTCTTGCCCGTGGCCTCATAATAGTGCACACCTGCCTCCACCAGTGCACCGAGATTGTACACGTCATGTTGCCAGCGCAGCAGTCCGCCATGCTCGCCCCAGCGTTTGTCGGCATACATGAGTTGAGTGTAAGTGTTGAGATATCCGTCCTTATCGGAAGCCTGTGCCGCCGCGATCTTGTCCACATACATGTCTATGCGAGCCTCTATGGCGGGGTCGCGACGCTGTTTGAGCATGTCGGCCACGCCGCGTATGGTCTCGTAGACCAGTCCGTCAAACCAGGGTTCGCCCACATGATGGCCCGTATTGCGGATGCCTGAGGCTATCTGGTCGAAATTGTCCAGAGTGTTGCCTTGATTATTTCCCGTGCCGCGACCCTCAAACTTGTTGAGCACATCGGGTATGGTCACCTTGAACCAGTTGTCGTATCTTGGTGTCCAAAACGCATCGGCCACCTTCACATTCTCCACCGGCACAAGCTTCATCGGACCGTTATCGCCTTTGGCATGAGCCGTCACGGCGCAGAGCAGCGCGGCTGTAATAGCTTTTATTCTCATAATCCTGTTTTTATTTTTGAGTTTTTGATTGTTTCAGTTGTTCAAAGGCAAAGTTGGCGAAAATTTTCATATTACGCCCAACAAAAGCCCTGAATTAGTTATGTGTATTCCTTTATCACCTTCATATTAAGATAAATGTAGAGCTTGCAGGTATCGCATGTTGCGCTCATTGAACCATATCGTGTCGATGGTTGCGCTGCGTTTAGTGATTTCGGGGTATGAGTACTGCGGTTGGCAGTCGAGCGTAGAGAGTTGCTGCAAGGTCCTTCCGTCGTAAAACTTTTTGTTTTTGTCCTGACCGGGTACATATGTGTACATCCTGCGATACTTGCCCATTATCAGCAGTATGCCTTGATAATATGTATGGTTGAATGTTTTCAAACCGTTGGAGTCTTTGTTCCTGTCGGTTTCGACGATGATCCCGTTGGCTTCAAACCTATCTTTGTATTTCTCAAGTGCGTAAAGTCCCGGTTTGATTTTGTATATGCCGGCAGTCTGTTGCACAATGCGCCTGATGCTGGCAAACGGAGTCTTGGTTTTCCATACACACTCTTTTATCTTAAACACCTCGGTGTTGAGCAAGCCGAGAGTGGCTATTCCTCCCAGTCGTTCGAGCGTCTCGATTACTGCTTCGTGTTGTTTCATAAATGGTTTTCGTTCAGATTCCTTCCTCACCTCCTGCCTCGCGCAACCATCCTTTTTGTAGCTGCGAGCAGGGCGGCATATATGATTATTCCACTCACCAGACCCGCTATCGAGTCAATGGCATAGTGGGCCTGGATATAGACCGTGGACAGGCACAGCAGAACATAAAAGGGCAGGAGAACATAGAGCAGCCCCTTGTTGCGACTGTGATGCACGAGCAGCATCAGCAATGTGGACACTCCCACATGCGAACTGGGAAAGGCGGCCGTGGGACGCTCGCCGGCTGCCTTGGCGTTCTCCACCAACTGATAGAAGAATCCGCCGGCATGGCCGGGCGTGGGAAGGCACCCCTGATTGGTGTTGAAATAATGGTGCACGTCGGGAAACACGCCGGCCGCGATATTGTCTATGCCCGCTGCCTTGTAGTAGAAGGTGGGACCGGTCACAGGCACGAAAATGTAGACCACGTAATAGATGAAAAACGAGGCCATAATGATGAACGCACAGCGATGGAACTCGTCGTATCGGCGGAAGAAATAATACAGCGTCACGACGAATATCATGGGATAATACGATGCGTAGCCCATGCTCATGAGCTCGCTCACCACTGTCGACGAGCATGCGGATGCAAACACGAGGGCGGGCTGGAAGCCGAAGAGGCTCTGCTCGGCCGAGGCGAAGAGATGGTCGAGATTTGGGAATATGCGGTTGAGCTCATACGTATCGGGGTACCACCATGCAAGCATCGCCATCTGCGTGATGATGCGGGCGGCCATCGTTATGCGGCAGGGCGCGAGGCGATAGACGCACCACAGCGCAGCCATCACCGTGAGGATGCGCAGTCGTCCCCACACCAGAGCATCGGGATTGACCATACGTGTACCGGCAAACATTATCACGAGCGATGTGAGCAATGTGTATGCTATCACGAGCCACTCGAGGGCTATCAGGCCGCGCACGGGTTTGCTGTCAAGTTGAAAGAGTTGTTTTATGATGTTCATCATTTGTTCATAACCATTTATTATCCTTATACCAGGCCACCGTCTCGGCCACTCCGCGCTCGAGGTTGTACTGCGGACGATAACCCAACTGCTGCTCGGCGGGGCGGATATCGCACCGCCAGTTGCGCTGGCGCAATATGTTGTACTTGTCACTGTTTAGGGCCGTGGCCTTACCTGTGATGCGGCTGATGCGCTCGCTCACGTATGTCACTATGCGCAAGAGCCACACGGGGGCCGTGATGCGCACCACACGGGGATTGCCCATGTTGCGTATGAGAAGATTGCTGAAATCGGTCGAGCGGTACACTCCGCCATCGGTGAGGAAATACTTGCTGCCGTTCGCACCCCTGTCGAGGGCCAGAAAGACGGCCTGAACGACATCGCGCACATATACGAACGTGATGTCCTGACGCTTGTATCCCACCGCGAAATCCACATGCGAGGCGATGCTCTTGGCCATGAGGTAATAGTCCTGCTCGCGCGGGCCGTACACTCCCGTGGGACGGAGGATGACGTATGGCAGTCGGTCGGACACCGACTCGAGATAGCGCTCGGTCTCCAACTTGCTCTGTCCGTAGGCTGTGTTGGGCTGAGGGGTGTCCGTATCGCGTATCTCGGTGTAGGGTTGCTGCTCGCGTATGGCGCCAAAGATGCTCAGCGAACTGATAAAGACAAAACGCGTCAAGGGCATATCGAGTTCCAAAAGGGTCTCCACCAGATGGCGGGTGCCGTCCAGATTGACGGTCATGAAATCGCTCCTGTGCAGACACTTGGTCACTCCGGCGGCATGCACCACGTAGTCAAAGCGATGACCTGCGAGCTGTACTTTGAGACGCTCGGGCGATGAGAGGTCAAGCTCGATAAAGTTGATGCGCTCATCAGTGAGCCATCTGCGCGAACTCGAACGCCTAACCGCGGCCCATACCTCCATGTCGCGGCGCAATGCTTCCTCGACAATGAAACTGCCGATAAATCCACTCGCACCGGTAATCAATATCTTGTTCATCTGTAAATTTTGAAAATGCAAAATTACGCATTTTAATCGGTATTTCGTGCTCACTGACATTATTTTAATGCAAACCCCGATCCTTAATGCTAAAATATCGTAAATAAGGACTCGCATATCAGATTTTTTTTGCATATTTGTAGAACTTAAACAAGAAACACGATACTACTATGGCAAAAGGAAAGAAAGGCGGCAAACGCATGAACAAAATAGAATTGTCGGGAATACTCGAGGAGTTCTTCGCCTCGCGACCCGACAAGACATTCTCTTTCAAAGAGATATTCCGCACGTTGCATCTCAACACTCATCCGCTGAAGATGCTGGCCATCGACATCATGGAGGAAATGGCGTGGGACGACTACCTGACCAAAGTGACCGATACGTCCTACCGGCTCAACACTAAGGGTCAGGTGCAGGAGGGCACGTTCGTCAGAAAACAGAACGGCAAAAACTCGTTCATCCCCGATGACGGCACAAGTCCCATCTTCGTGGCCGAACGCAACTCGATGTGGGCCATGAACGGCGACCGTGTGCGCGTGTCGTTCATGGCGCGACGCCAGAAACACATGAAGGAGGCACAAGTCATCGAGATCATCCGCAGGGCCAAAGACACGTTCGTGGGCAAGCTGAGCATCGACCGCGAACTGATATCCTTCACCACGCAGGAGAACACCCTGCCCGTGGCGATAATCATCCCGCGCCGCAAGCTCAAGGGCGGTAAGCACGGCGACAAGGCCGTGGTGCGCATCACCCAGTGGCCCGACAGCGAGCATCGCAACATGATAGGCGAGGTGGTGGACGTGCTCGGACCCTCGGGCGACAACGATGTGGAGATGCACACCATATTGGCGCAATACGGTCTGCCCTACAAGTATCCTAAGGCTGTGGAGGATGCTGCAGCAAAGATAACGGGCGAGATCACCGCCGAGGACCTGGCCGAGCGCGAGGATTTCCGCGACACATTCACCTGCACCATCGACCCGCACGATGCCAAAGACTTTGACGATGCCCTGTCCATCAAGCGTCTCGACAGTGGGCTGTGGGAGGTGGGCGTCCATATCGCCGACGTGTCTCACTACGTCACCGAGGGATCCATTATAGACAAGGAGGCTCAAAAGCGCGCCACGAGCGTGTATCTCGTCGACCGCACCATACCGATGTTGCCCGAGCACCTGTGCAATTTCGTCTGTTCGCTGCGACCGGACGAGGAGAAACTGTGTTACAGTGTGATATTCAATCTCAACGACGAGGCCGAGGTCAAGTCGTACCGCATAGTGCACACGGTGATAAAGAGCAACCGCCGATATGCCTACGAGGAGGTGCAACAACTGCTCGAGGACAACGGCGTGGCGGACGGCACGGGCCAACCGGCTCCGCCACCGGGCAAGGACGGATACAAGGGCGAGAACGCCGAGATGCTCATCATGCTCGACAGTCTGGCCAAGAAGCTGCGCAAGGCGCGCTTTGACAACGGTGCCGTCAAGTTCGACCGTGAGGAACTGCGGTTCGATATCGACGAAAAGGGAAAGCCCGTGCGCTGCTATTTCAAGCGCTCGAAGGATGCCAACAAACTCATAGAAGAGTTCATGCTGCTGGCCAACCGCACCGTGGCCGAGAGCGTGGGCAAGGTGAAGAAAGGCGTGAAGGCCAAGACCCTGCCCTACCGCATACACGACAATCCCGACCCGCAGAAGCTGGAGACGCTGCGCCAGTTCATCGTCAAATTCGGATACAAAATCAAGACCGAAGGCACTAAGGGTGCCACAGCCCGCTCACTCAACAAACTCATGGACGACTGCACGGGCCGGCGCGAGCAAAACCTCATCCAGACCGTGGCCCTCAGGGCCATGATGAAGGCCAAATACTCTACGCACAACATCGGCCATTTCGGTCTGGCCTTCGACTACTACACGCATTTCACATCGCCCATACGCCGCTACCCCGACACCCTCGTACACCGTCTGCTCACCCGCTACGAGCAGGGCGGACGCAGCGCCAACCGCGACCACTACGAGGAACTGTGCAAGCACTCGAGCGACATGGAGCAGACAGCGGCCAACGCCGAGCGCGACTCCATCAAGTACAAGGCCGTGGAGTTCATGAGCGAGAAGATAGGCAATGTCTACGACGCGCACATCAGCGGCATACAGTCGTATGGCATCTATTGCGAGATAGACGAGAACCACTGCGAGGGACTGGTGCCCATGCGCGACCTCGACGACGACTACTACGAGTTTGACGAGCGCAACTACTGCCTCCGCGGGCGGCGCCATCACCACAAGTATCAGCTCGGCGACCCCGTACGCATACAGGTGGCAAAGGCGGATGTGGAGAAGAAACAGCTGGATTTCACGCTGGCGGAGGAGTAAAAAAATTCTTTTTTCGTTTGCCGTTACACTCACCTTTCACTACCTTTGCATTACATTAATCACATTTACATCATGCAAGAAACAAGACAAAACCGCATAGCACGTCTGCTGCAAAAGGAACTGAGCCTGATATTTCAGTCGCAAACACGTATGATGCACGGCGTGATGGTCAGCGTGACACGCTGCAAAGTGTCGCCCGACCTGAGCATCTGCACCGCCTATCTGAGCGTGTTCCCCTCGGAAAAGGGCGAGGAGATACTCAAGAACGTCAACTCCAACGAGAAGACCGTACGCTTCGAACTGGGCAAGCGCGTGGGCAAACAGATGCGCATAGTGCCCGAACTGAGATTCTTCATCGATGACTCGCTCGACTATCTTGAGCGCATAGACGAGTTGCTCGGCAAGAAATGAAAAAGAACTTTCCTTTCTACATAGCGCGCCGATATCTGTTCTCAAAGAAAAGCACCAATGCCATCAACGTGATATCCGCCATCTCGGTGGTGGGTGTGGCCGTCACGACGATGGCGCTGGTGATTGTGCTGAGCGTGTTCAACGGATTTCACGACCTCGTGGCTTCGTTCTTCACCAAGTTCGACCCGCAGATAGAAATCGTGCCCGCAAAGGGAAAGGCGGTGGCCGCCGACGACCCCGTGCTCACCCGTGTGCGCCACATGCCGCAAGTGGCGGTGGCCACGGAGTGTGTGGAGGACATGGCGCTGGCTATGTATGAGGGTCGGCAGTCGATGGTCAGGATAAAGGGTGTGGATGCCAATTTCGACAGTCTCACCAACATCCGCAGCATCCTCTACGGCGATGGCGAATACTCGCTGCAGGCCGCCAACCTGCAATATGGCATCATAGGCATACGCCTGGCCCAGACATTGGGCACGGGAGCGCGATGGGACGGATTTCTCAAGGTGTATGCTCCGCGGCGCGAGGGACAGATGATAGACGAGATGGACCCCACCGAGGGATTCGTCACCGACTCGCTGCTCTCGCCCGGCGTGGTGTTTGCCGTCAATCAGGCCAAGTACGACAAGGACTACATCATCACATCGATAGGATTCGCCCGACGCCTCTTCGACCGTCAGGGCATGCTCTCCTCGCTCGAGATACGGCTCCGGCCGGGCAGCGACCTCGATGCCGTGAAGGCGGAGATGCAACAGATATGCGGCGACAATTATCGTGTGCTCGACCGCTTCGAACAGCAGGCCGACACCTTCAATATCATGCAGATAGAGAAAATCCTGGCTTATATCTTCCTCTCGTTCATCCTCGTCGTGGCTTGCTTCAACATCATCGGGTCGCTCTCGATGCTAATCATCGACAAGAAAAACGATGTGGCCACGCTGCGCAACCTCGGTGCCAACGACCGTCAGATCACCCGTATTTTCCTCTTCGAGGGTCGCATGATATCGGCCATAGGAGCCACTGTGGGTATCGGTTTGGGACTGTTGCTGTGCTGGTTGCAACAGGAGTACGGGCTCGTGGCGATGGGCAGTTCGAGCGGTTCGTTCGTGGTCAACGCCTATCCCGTGAGTGTGCACTATGTGGATGTGGCCGTGATATTTGTCACAGTCATCGTGGCCGGCTGGATAGCCACGTGGTATCCGGTGCGCTATCTGTCGAGACGGTTGCTCGGCGAGTGATGATTCAATATTCCCGAACCTATTTGAATGTAGGAAAGAATTCAGGTTCATCCGACGTTTGGAGTGACGAAACGAAAACCATTGCTAAACATGATGGATATTTACAAGTCGGTGTAGGGCCGCAAACTTTTGCGGCCGCAAGGGGGTAATT
>CAJKQX010000040.1 GCA_905202125.1 uncultured Prevotella sp. | reverse complement strand
GGTCTACAGGCTTGAGTGAACTCGCCTCAGACACACTCAGTGAAACACTACCCATTGTCGGTCTAATGACCGATTTGGGTTTAAATGCAAAAGCGGTTGTTTTAGAGTAAAAAACCACTGCTTTTGCATCTGAAAACCAGTGGTTTTTTACTTGTAAATCACTGAGATATTATTTCAATAGTTTTACTCTGAATATTCATATCTCGCAAATTTGCCTATATGGACACGTCCCACAATGTGATTTGTCTTCGGTGGGAATGAATGGTATTGAAGGATTGAATATTTCATTCAATGTGTTGGTGATGTTATTGTTGAATTCTTTGGCATATTCTTTAATGTCCGTTATGGGATTATTGTTGATTGCGAGTGTTGGGTCGTAGTTTTCCGTGACACTTTGTTTGATAAAGAAAAGAGCGGGGCTGACGTTTGTGTTACCATTGTTCCATTTTGAGGAGTTGCTGATTATGACCGAGTACAAAAGTGCCTGCAAGTAATAGTCAGAGTGTTTGTCTCCGATACCATCCCTTGAGAAGATATCTTCAATTGATTTGATGGCATACTTTGGTTTTCTGCCAGTCTTGTAATCGATAACCCTAATTATGTTCTTCTCATCCTGTGCCGTTATTTGGTCAAGACGGTCGATGAAACCGCCTATTTTTATTGATCGTTGTTGGTTACTGCTATTGATTGTCCAATCCATATAAACCTCTTTTTCGAGGCCGAGAATGGAGAAGGGTGTCAATCCGGAGTCTATTTTCAACAATTGTTTGAGGTAACTGATTATTACTTTCTTGTTAATCAATTGGATTCCATTGTATTCATTTGATTTATCGGTATCCGAATTTTTGAAATATTCTTCTTGGAACGACTTGTCTACAATTTGTTCTACGAGTTCTTCATGTTGGATGAAATATTCGATATTCTTTTTTGTTATCTGTTTGCCCGATTCCATGATACGTAAATACAGATAACAAGCAGATTTATGAAAAATATTTCCAAAGATGCGGTTGTCGATATTGTCATCATCTATATTTTCGGGCTCTTTGATAAGGGCAATGTGGTTGTAGTAGAACTGCAACGGACAGCGTAAATATTGATTTATGGCCGAAGGAGAGATTCTGTTTGTGCGGTTTAAAACATTGGTTATGAAATCATTTTTTTCGATTGTCTTTTGTTGTATGGCAAATGCTTTGTATCCGGCGATAAGATTTTCGCGGGATATATGGTGTTGGCTTTCAATCATCAGTTGCAACATGAACCGGCTCATTTCACCGGTGTGTCCATCTTCGGTGGAATTGTTGTAAATGAACGTTATGTTTTTGGCCCGTTGAATGAGTCGGTGAAAATAATATGAATAGATTGAAACCTTATGATCGATTGTTGTAAGTCCATAAGCCTTGCGAATGGAGTAGGGTATGAATGAAGCATCATTAATGCCGCGCGGGATGATTCCCTCATTACAAGATAAGATCAAGATATTGTCGAAATCAAGATTTCTTGTTTCGAGTATTCCCATGATTTGTATTCCCAATATGGGTTCTCCGTGGAAAGGAATAGATGTTGAGTCGATGAGTTGTTTTATCAATCGACGCAAAGTATTGGAATCTATGTTCAGTTCTTCTTCCTCAATCAATAATGCAAGATTGCAAAAGACGGTGTACATCCGGAATATGGATTCTTGCAATAATGCATCATCTGCTTCTTTGGAATGAACGCCCAAGTACTTGATTATATCGATAATCCACCTTAATAATACAAGGTTGTATCCTGTCTGCGACTTTTCTATTTCGAAATTAGAGAACAATAAAGTCAGTCCTTCGTCGTCGGCAAGTGTTTGTTCCGAGGGAAAATAATATTTAAATGTATTTATGGTAGCCTTGATCTCATGTGACTGTGGCGTGATGTATGAGATTAGGGGATGGGCAAACAGTTTGTTCACATAGTGGTAATAAAATTTGTTGTATTCGGCTCTGAACCCTAAAATGCGGAAATCAAGAAGTCGGGCTATGAATGAAGATATTGATGTCTGTTTGAGAGGATAACCCGTGGTGATGTTTACCTTGTCAGCTTCGGGCGGCAAACAATACAATACGGACTGCAATATGTTCTCATCGCACATGACAATGGCGGTCTTTCTTCCATCTTTGATATAATTACCGTTTTTCAACCATTGTCCGATATATCTGGCCTGTATGTTTTCGGTGGTGGCACTGATAAACTTGATATTCTTGTTTGCATCATTCAGATTATTGTATATCTCATTATCTGTGTTGTCGAGTTCGTTCGGGAAATATTTCAGGTAGCGGGCAATGTAAACTCCGGCTTCATTTTGTGACGAATTGGATCTTGGCATATAGTAAACGTCGAAATCCCAATAGAAGAAAGCTTTACCTTGATATTTCAGCTTGTTGAATAATTCTTGTTCCACCTTGTGGAGCATGTTAAAGCCGACAAATATATATCTTTCGTATTCGAAAGTCAGATTGTCATTCATCGCAACTTCACGGTAAAGAGCACCTTCGTAGGCAAGCCCCTTGTCTTTGAGTTGTTGATTGAAATCAGAATATATCCGACCGAAATGTTGCCAAAGGTTATAAAAGCGACGTTTCAGTTCGCTTTCATTACTATCATCGAAATTCAGAAAGAATTTCTTTATTGTATATTTTTGCTCTTCGGTGAGATATGAGATATCATCAAGCTCGTGAAGGTTCTGAAGATTGGTGAAAATCTTGTCGGCATCGCCCATATTCTTGTCGATATCATCAAAGTCGGCGAGCAGTAATTGTCCCCATCCGTAGAAATGATCAAGCTTCTCGTCACTGCCTGTGCATTTGACGAATGATTTATAAAGCCTGCATATCAATCTGATTGGGTCGGCTGTTGACAACGATGAGTGTTGACGAAAAAGTTCGCTGATAGTCATATACGTTGGGCTCCACATGGGCCGCCGGGCAATATGCGATAAATATTCATCCATGAACAAGGACGCTCGTTTATTAGGAAAGACTATCGCCGTGCGTGATAAGTCATATCCGAATTTGTTTATTATATCTTGTGATACATTTTCTAAGAAACTCTTGCTCATAATACTTCCTCAATTATATTTGAATATACAAACCAAAGATATCCTTTAACATTCTTGTAACCCATTGACGAAATCAATGTCATGTAACGTTTCACTTGATCGTGATATTCCGGACGTTGATGGCCGAATTTGAAATCGACAACCACAACCTCGTCGCCATCCATCATCACTCTGTCGGGTCTGTATTTTACTGTTTCTTTTTCATCATTATCATAAGACAATATAGTACATTCATTTAATACTGTCCATCTGTCTGAAAACCATTCTTGGGCTTTAGCCGAAGAGATACGTTCTTCTATGAGTTTTTTCAATTGTTTGTATGACATTCCGCAATCATATATAAGACCGTCGGCATCCAATTGCTTGAGTGACTTATCAATGTCATATTTGGTACGTATTGTAGAAAACAACTTGTGAAGAATCGCCCCCGTCTTGATATATGATGACTGCTTGTTTGCTTCATCGCTTTCGATAAAGTCGCGGCTACTGTTGCTTTGTTTGAATTCAGTATGGTTTTTGTATGTATTCAGACCCACGGATTTGTTTTCACTATGAGTCAAAAATATGTTTTGGGATATCTTCCTTTTTTGTTTGGAAGGAATATACAATGATCCGTATTCGAAGAAAATAGATTGTGTGTTGTCTTTATTTGCCTGCTTGATGTTTGCTCCTTCAAGCATCTCAGCAATGTCCGGGATACTTTGCTCAATCAGATATGAACGAGAATCTTTATTGCCTTGTTTTCCAATAATAAACATATTGTCGGATGCACGAGTAAAGGCAACGTACAAGAGATTCAGATTGTCAACAAGATTCTGGAGATATTCTTCATTGTAGTCGTTCTCATAAATTGTGCCTTTGAGTTGTTTTGACCAATCTATCGGTACTATAGGCAATGTCGCGAACGGTTGCTCTGATGGTGAACACCATATTAATGAAGACTTGTTTACCTTCCAATCACAGAAAGGAACGATGACATTGTCGAACTCAAGCCCCTTGCTTTTGTGGATTGTAATCAATCTCACGCCATTGATTTCGTTGGGATGAATCGTTGTTTCATGTATATTATTTTCCCATTCATCGATGAATGACGTAATGTCCGCTGTATTGTCTGAAATAAATTCATTCAGACAATCAAAGAAAGTGTAAATGTAGGCATCTTCGTCTTTAAATATATCAAGACGAAATATTATCGATAATTGTTCAACCGTATCAAATAGCGAACACTCCAACAACTTGTTTCTATTGTTGAGAAATTCGACAGGAAGGTATTTTTCTAATTGATTGATGTCTAATGTTTCGCTAAGGTTTTGATTATTTTGAAGGATGTACTTTTGATATGCTTTTATTAAATATGTTAATGCAATTTTATTGTCAGGATTAATCAATAATTTCAGTCCATTAATGATAATGTTCACTGCAATGGAGCCATCTATTCTGAAAGCCTCATCGGATATGATTTTGATGGTGTCTGATTTTATTGAAAAATAATCAGCTATGATTTGTATTGTTGTATTGGAACGTACAAGTATTGCAATACGATCTTGTGAAACTCCGGATGCAATAAGGTCTGTTACAATCTGATATATTTTGTTTAGTGTATTTTGTTGATAATTCTCAGAAGGCAGAAGCTCGATATTCACGTATCCGTCATTGCCTTTCCGATTCGGTACATTCTGTTCAATATCACTGTAAGCCCGCTTTAGTTGTTCGGCATAAGAATTATTGCCGATTTCATCGCATAAATTCTCGTATTCTTTATTTACCGCAACGCTAAAGAATTTGTTATTAAATTCGATAATATTTCTTTGTGAACGGTAATTGGTATCCAAGTTCTTCAGGCATATCAGGTTCTCTGAGAAATAAGAGGATATGTCGTTCAGAATCTTCCAATCACCCGAACGCCATCTGTAAATACTCTGTTTGACATCTCCTACAATTAGACTACCGTATTGTTCGCGGCTCAGACATTCCTGCAATAATATTTTGAAATTTTTCCATTGTATCTTTCCTGTATCTTGAAATTCGTCGATCATGACATGATCAATCTGTGTACCGATTTTCTCGAATATAAACGGAGTGTCTGAATTTTTAATTAACGAATGAAGCAATGTTTGCGTGTCGCTCAACAGAAATGTGTTTGTTTCGGCATTAAGATCTCTCACTTTTGTCTCAATATTGTATAATAGCCTCAACTGATTGAGATTACGCAAAGTCAGTTCGGCTGATTTATACAATTTCCACAATTGCGGACGTTTCTCTTCCGTTTCATTCAAAAAAGGCAATAAGGTGGTGCCTACCAACTCTTTTATGATGTCTGCCCGATGTTTGTCTTTACCTGATTTCTTTACCCATTTCTCTGGATCGTTTATGGCATCTGAAACACGCCTGGTTATTATGCTATTGTCGAAAATACCATTGTTCAATTTTACAAAATATCCGCAAACACCGGAGGCTCCGTATGAAAAGTCAGTAAGATCCAATCCATTCTCATTCAATTTTTCGAAAAATGATTTTGCACGGGTTTGAATTTCCGTTAATGCCTGATTCTTGATTTTACGGATATTATCTCTGAAATTTACAAAAGAATCGTCTTTTAAGGCCTTGTTTAATTCCTCGCTTTTGGATTTGTAATGGTCTTGAAAAATATTTTTACCGAACTTTTTGATTTGTTCGATTACATTCCAATTTTTGTTCTCGTCTATATTTTCTTTTACAAAACCTAAAATCCAAGATAATAGTTTGCTCTTATTGTCGAGTTCTTCGATTAGTTTGTCAACTGCGAGTTGCTCAATCAGATAGTCGTTCAATTCTATTTTAAGATTTGCAGTGAGATTCAATTCTCTTGCAAGGTTTCGCAGAATACTTTGGAAGAATGTATCAATCGTCTCAATACGGAAATAGCTGTAATCATGGATGATATTTCTAAGAGCGATTCCGGATTGGGTTGAGATGTATTCTTCAGATAAGGACAAGTCTTGTTTGATTTTATCGATATAATTGGCCGAATCGGGAAGGCGTTTCCATATACCATACAACTGGCTGAGTATGCGCATCTTCATTTCCTCTGTGGCCTTATTCGTAAAAGTTACTGCCAATATTGTCTTATAACAATAAGGATTTTTTATAAGAAGTTTGATATACTCAATAGATAAGGTAAACGTTTTGCCGCTTCCGGCACTTGCCTTATAAATACTGAGTTGACATGGGTTGTCTTTAGCATTTGTCATCGCGTTGCTCTGAAAGATTCGATATTTACATAGCGGCGTTTCATAAAACGCCTGTATATGTTTTTAAGCCATAGCTTGTGTGTGGCAATAAATGGAAAGCCTATTAAAAAGAGAATGAAATAGGATGTGTTTCTATCGACAAAAACCTGCAGGATTGATATTAACGTGATTGGTAAAACGAAAACAATTAATTCAGCTACGACCTGAAAATAATTATTCTCCATTCCACCCTTGCTGATGAATTTTGTATTTAAGGGGATGGTCTGTTTATTGTAAATGGCCATTTGGAATAATATGAAATATTGGAATCCGGCAGTAAATACGGCCAAAGAAATCAACATCATTAAAGACCATTTCCCGGAAAATACCGTCGGTAGCATTAATAACAAAGGAAAAAAAAGCATCACAGAATATATGATATATTTTGCGCGTAATAATGATAATATGTTTTCATGTCTCACCATTAAACAATCGAAATAATTTCCCTCATTACACATTATTTTCAATAGCATCATGGCACCGTATATCATGAAATTGTATACACACCAAAAATTATCCATGAAAGGTGTATCGTAAATATCAGTAAAGGAAATTATACAACTGAGTAGGATAACAATCAAGGAGGCGAAGATAAAACTTTTTCGTGGATTTTTATTGCGCATTATTGATTTCATCTCGAGTTGAATATACAATCCGCAATCACCGTATTTCTCTAAAAATGAAAATTTACGGATTTTATGCTTTTGCGTCTTTTCCGTGCTCGAGAGTTCCTTAATTATATGTGAATATTGTATCTGTCTATTGATTAGTGTGAGACCGATTGTTAAGACAAGTGCAGATGCCAATGGAATCATACTATGTTGGGTAATTAATGTTCCAATGACGGCATAAGAATCAGTCATTTGGTCTATTCCGGCATTCTCTCCAATAAACAAAAATGAATAGGCAATGCCATAAATACATATCGGAATGAACCAATAGTATATGCTGTCATTTAAAAGTGTGCGGATGATTGAGTACCATTGGCTGTTTGACAATATGATTAACCAATAAAATAATAGAAAGCTAATGGTTGTGATAATGCCATATCCGAATATTACCGACATCAATGTGTAAGGCAATAACATTGCAAACCAAATGAGATTGCCTGAGGATAATAAGGAGGTGACAATAAAATTGTCAATGCATGAATAACGGGAAATGGGTAGTAAAGTATAGGGCTTGACAAGTTGTGATGGCGTCTGTTGGGCTATAAAACGAACAAAAAAGTCAATGGTTAGAATGAATGGACTTATTGCACACATGAATTCAACAGCTCCAATTGAGTTACTGTCATTGACAATCAATGAAAACATTACAGCAAAGAACATGAGATATAAAAGCATCACCGCAGAAAATACATATATTATAATCTTTGCAGCTTTATTTTGACTTAGATTGAGATTACGTTTTTCAGCAAGTTTGCGATGACGCCTTAATTCTTTGTATAATGCAAATGTTTTCATAATATTACTTTACCTTAAGTCGATTATTTCAGCAGAGGGATATTTCTTTGGATTGAATACGAATATATTGTCCGCCTGTTTCTTTTCTTGGAAATTATTTATTGTTATTGTGCTCCATGAAGATTGATATTGCATTTTGATATTTGAAGGAGCATAAGTAGATTTATTTATTGTAATGAACAATTCTTTGATGGCTTTATTCTTGTTTAGCGCAGTCATGTGTATTACATAATTCTGTTTGTTTGCGGTTAAGCCCAACTTATATCCGCTCTTGTACATATTGATGAATGTATAAGGATTGATCATCTGGCGTTGAGCTTGTGTGGGTGTTGTAATATTGACCTCATCTGTACTTTTCATATATGTCCATTGAGTCTTACCATTGTACCACACGGTAGTTTCTTTTGTTTGCGCATAAAATTTATTGCCTTTTATCGCTATTGTTCCAGATGTCGAAACTTTTGGGCCGGATAGTGTAAATTTAGCACTCGCACCACCTTTTCGTGTTAATGTATATGCTGTCTTATTTAATATTTCACGCGCTTTAGCGTCATTTTGTGCGAATGAACTAATTGCACAAAGAGATGAAATGAATAGAAATAATATAAGTTTTTTCATTTTATCCTTTTAGTTGAATTAATAAATTGTTCAATTGATTGACATCTGTTATCAGAACCTCTCTGGGTTTACTTCCGTGAGCTGCTCCTACAATGCCGGCTTTTTCCAGTTGGTCCATAAGTCGCCCGGCTCGGTTGTAACCGATTGAGAAACGACGTTGTATCATACTTGTGCTACCTTGCTGCGTAGTTACAATGTGATGTGCAGCTTCTTCAAAATAAGGATCCAAATTGTTCATGTCGTTTCCGGCAGAGTTTGATGTGTTATTATTTCCGTTACCGCTATTCTCAGGTTCAGGAAGTTCCATAGGTTCTACCGGACCAGGTTGGTTCTCAATATGCTCATTGATTAGTTTTACCTCGGGTGTATCTACAAAAGCACATTGTACACGCACCGGATTGGGATTTTTACCATCAAGAATAAGCATGTCTCCTCGTCCAACGAGTTGATTGGCACCAGGTTGGTCAAGTATAGTACGTGAGTCGGTCATTGATGTTACTTTGAAAGCCATACGACCGGGGAAATTAGCCTTGATCGTACCAGTGATGATATTTGTCGTAGGACGTTGTGTCGCAATAACCATATGGATTCCAACAGCACGGGCTAACTGCGCGATACGGGCTATTGGTAATTCTATTTCTTTGCCGGCCGTCATTATCAAATCTCCGAATTCATCGATAATTACAACAATATATGGCATGTATTCGTGACCCTTTGTGAGATCCAATTCATTGTGGATGAACTTGTCGTTGTATTCTTTTACATTTCTCACTTTGGCAAGTTTCAGCATATCGTAACGATGGTCCATTAAAGTACATAGACTATTCAATGTCCTGACAACCTTTGATACATCTGTGATGATAGGCTCTTCATCGTTTTCAGGCAGTGTAGCCATGAAATGGTCCGTAATAGGAGAATAAATGCTGAACTCAACCTTTTTAGGGTCGATAAGTACAAATTTTAATTCATTAGGATGTTTCTTGTAAAGTAATGATGTGATAATGGCATTCAAACCAACCGATTTGCCTTGACCTGTTGCACCGGCAACAAGCAAGTGTGGAATTTTTGCAAGGTCAATGATGAATACATCATTCGAAATCGTTTTACCGAGTGCAATAGGTAATTCCATTTTTGCTTCATGAAATTTTTTCGAATTTAAGATACTCTCCATTGACACGATGTTAGGTTTTTGGTTCGGCACCTCAATACCGATTGTACCTTTTCCGGGTATTGGCGCGATGATACGTATGCCCAAAGCCGACAGGCTCAGTGCAATATCGTCCTCAAGGTTCTTGATTTTTGAAATTCTCACACCTTCGGCGGGAGTTATTTCATATAATGTAATGGTCGGACCGACGGTCGCTTTAATCTCCCTAATGTCCACACCAAAACTCTTAAGCACCTTTACGATCTGCTCGTTATTGGCTTTGATTTCGTCCATATTCACATACGGTTTACCGTCATTATCGTATTTTTTCAGAAGACTGAGGGTGGGATATTTGTATTTGGTGAACGGTTCCTGCGGATTGATGGGAGTTGCTTTTATAGAACTTTTTTCGATGACGGTGTTGCCTGAAGATTTATCAGGATTCTCAATGACATCAATTGTGAGATTGTCAATTATCTCCGATTCTTCCTTCTTGACGTCTTCTGTATCGGTAGATAAAGTTTCAGATGTCAAATTAATAACTGTTGATTCTTCATCATTTTTCGGCGTCTCAACAGTATCGTATGTGTCATTTTCCGCCTGATTCTCGTTGCTTTCAGTGTTTTGTATAGTATTATAATCATCGTCTTCTGTATGATTAATGACTGTCATTTTCACTTTGCTTGTGAGATATTTGACCGGATTAACAATTTTGCGTATCATATTGATGGTTTCACTACTCAGATATGTCAGATATGCAAGAGCTGTGAATACAAGAACTACGGTCAGACCTGGAAATCCGATGAGATTTTCCAGATTCTGAACACAAAACAATCCATGATTTCCACCAGGGTTATATATTTCCTGTCCCATGATAGGACTAAGAAATTTTGCAAAGGCAATAGATGTCCAAATCATGATGAATGTGAGTCCGAAAAACCATTTCCATAGATTAACGGAACTTATCTTCATGAGTTTCAATCCCACGAGTATGAAAAATACTGGTATAAGGAATGAGGATAATCCGAAATTTTGAGTGATTAATGCGTAACCGATAATACTTCCGAAACTGCCGCAATAGTTTTGGAATACATGGTCGCTGTTCAACCATTCGCCGGGTCTTAAATCTTCAAGAATACTTTGATCTGCATTTCCTGTTTTTAGAAACGAGACCATTGCAATTACTGTATATATTGCAGCAAATACGAGAATAAGGCCTATAAGAAAGTCCGATTTCTCGCTGTTGAATATATTTTGTATGCCGATGGCCTCTCCTATGTTCTTTGGTTTGTGCTCTGTTTTTCTTTTTGCCATTATAATATTTGAATTTTTAACTGCAAAAATACTGTAAAAAAGTCGGAACCGGCCATAAATTCATAACTTTTTTCTAATTTTGCAAAATGTTACAAATGACAATAATGGATAAAGTAATATACAGTAAATTTGATAAAGATGCTTTGAAAAATATGCCGATTGCTTGTTTTCCCGGAAAAATAGTAACCGTTATCACCGAAAATGAGGCTAACAAGGCAGTTGACTATCTGTTGACAAAGAATATTCTTGGGGTTGATACCGAAACTCGTCCATCATTTAAAAAGGGGCAACAGCATAAAGTATCCTTGCTTCAAGTTGCGGCTGATGATATTTGTTATCTGTTCCGTCTTAATATTATAGGAATGGTTCCTTCTGTAATAAAGCTTTTAAGTAACAAACAGGTTCCTATGATTGGTTTATCCTGGCATGATGATATCTGTTCCTTAAAAAGACGTAAAGATTTTGAGTCTGGTTTTTTTATTGATATACAGGAAATTGTCAGTGAATTAGGAATAGAGGACAAAAGCCTTCAAAAACTGTATGCCAACCTTTTTCATAAGAAAATCAGCAAACGCCAACGACTCTCCAATTGGGATATTGACGTACTAAGTGACAAACAGAAATTATACGCTGCAACAGACGCATGGGCTTGTATAAAATTGTATCAGGAAATACTACGATTGAAAGAGACAGGCGCTTTCATATTGAAAGTAACGCCCGATAAGAATAATAAAATAGAAGAATGTAATCATCCAATAATTAACTGAATGATGTATAAATCAATTTATTTAAAACGCGGAAAAGAAGAAAGTTTAAAACGTTTTCACCCGTGGATATTTTCAGGAGCTATCGATGAAACCGATGATAATATTCTCGAAGGAGATGTTGTAAGAGTTTTTACCCACAATAAGGAATTTGTTGCCGTCGGTTTATATCAGATTGGTTCAATTGCAGTTAGGGTCCTGTCTTTTCGTGATATAGAAATAAACATGGATTTCTGGATTAATCGTTTACAGTCGGCATATAATCTTAGAAAATCTATCGGGGTAATAAGAATTTCTGACAATACAACATACCGATTGGTTCATGGCGAAGGTGATAATCTCCCGGGTCTTGTGATAGATTGTTACGGAGACACTGCCGTGATGCAGGCACATAATGTTGGAATTCATATATTTCGCTTTGATATATGTAATGCCCTGATTGCAATCATGGGTGATACCATAAAAAGTGTTTATTATAAAAGTGAAACGACATTGCCTTTCAAGGCCGATGTTGAGCATGAAAACGGTTTTATCTATGGCGAAATGAACAGTGATATCACTGTTGAAAATAATCTAAAGTTTCATGTTGATTGGCTCAAGGGACAAAAGACGGGATTTTTTGTTGACCAGCGTGAAAACCGTGCATTGCTGGAAACATATTCCAAAGACCGTTCTGTGTTGAATATGTTTTGTTATACAGGCGGATTCTCCGTTTATGCTATGCGTGGTGGTGCCAATGTCGTTCATTCGGTAGATAGCAGTTCCAAAGCGATTGAACTGACCAATCGTAATATCGACTTGAACTTTCATGGTGACACACGTCATACTGCATTCTGTGAAGATGCATTCAAATATTTGGATAAAAATGATGCAATGTATGACCTAATTATATTAGATCCACCGGCATTTGCAAAACATCGTATGGCGTTGCGTAATGCACTCAAGGGATATACGAGATTAAATATGAAAGGTCTTCAGCGTATCAAGTCCGGTGGTTTGCTTTTTACATTCAGTTGTTCCCAGATAGTAACAAAAGAAAATTTCCGTAACGCAGTATTTACAGCGGCTACCCAGGCTAATCGTAAAGTTCGTATTTTGCATCAACTTCATCAGCCCGCAGACCATCCCATAAATATATATCATCCGGAAGGAGAATACCTTAAAGGTCTTGTCTTATATGTTGAATAACGCAAGTAGAGATTTTATAAAGAAAGTATCGGATTTCGTTATAGAAAATTCTCTTCTTTCCAAAGAAAAGAAATATATTGTTGCTCTATCGGGCGGGGCGGACAGTGTGTCACTTTTGTCTGCGATGAAAGACATGGGTATGAATATTGAGGCTGCCACTTGCAATTTTCATCTTCGTGAGGACGAATCGGACCGTGATGAGAATTTTTGCATTGATCTTTGCAGAAAATGGAATATTACATTGCATCGTGCTCATTTTGATACACAGACATACGCCAAAACGCATAAAATCAGTATCGAAATGGCAGCCCGTGATTTACGATATCGCTATTTTGAAGAACTGAGAAAAGATATTGATGCCTCTGCAATTTGTGTAGCCCACCATATTGATGATGTAGTGGAAACTGTGCTTATCAATCTTTTACGTGGCACTGGAATTAAAGGATTAAGAGGTATTGTTCCGAAAAACGGACATATTTTACGTCCGTTTCTTTGTGTCACCCGTAAAGAGATTGAAGCATATCTCAAATCAATCAAGCAGGATTATGTTACTGACAGTACAAATCTTGTTGACGATGTCACACGAAATAAAATACGTCTGAATCTGTTGCCTATGTTGGAAACGATTAGTCCTTCCGTACGTTCCAATATTTACAATACGTCAATAAATATATCCGAAGCTTATGAATTGTTGACATCAGCCGAGCAAGATGCTGAAAAACAAGTAAAGCACGGTGATGTGATAAATATTTCTGAATTAAGAAAACGATCATCGCCTGAATATATTTTGTTTTGTATTCTTCGAAAGTACGGATTCTCATCAAGTACAATCAAGCAAATATATAAATCATTGGATAATGATAGCGGACGTGTATGGGTGTCGGAGACTCATGACCTTCTCTTAGATCGCAATAAACTCGTAATAAGAGAAAAAATACAGACACCAAGTAAAGAAATGATAATACCAGAAACCGGCGTTTACATATATAATAAAAATACGACATTCTCATTTTCAATAGAGAATGTCGATAGTTCATTTATTATAAGTAAATCTAAAAAATGTGTTTGCCTTGATGCAAAAAATATTGTATTTCCGTTGATTATAAGAACAGTTAGGGAGGGCGACCGTTTTATGCCATTGGGAATGAAAAGGAACAAACTGTTAAGCAATTATATGACTGATGCCAAAAAATCTCTATTTGAAAAACAGAGCCAATTGGTTATCACAGATTCTACAGACAGGATTATTTGGCTTGTGAACGAACGACCGGACGATCGCTTCAGAATTACAGCCGAGACTGCATCTGCTCTAAGAATTTCTCTGCGCGGATGAGATCTTCCGGTGTGTCGATTCCTATAGTCTCACATTCACTTATCCCGACCTTGATTTTATATCCGTTTTGCAACCATCTCAATTGTTCAAGACTTTCAGCCTTTTCCAATGAAGATTGTTCCAATCGGGTAATTTCGTGCAATACATTTCTACGATATGCATAAAGTCCGATATGTTTGAGATAAGGATATGATGCAATCCATTCTTCATGATTCTCTTTGCCTCTGATGTACGGAATCACTGAACGGGAAAAATACAAGGCATATCCATTGTTGTCAACAACAATCTTAGGTGAATTCGGGTTGATGACCTCATCCATCGTTGAAAAATGTTTTCCTATGGTTGCGATTTGAGTGTTGGGATCATCAAAACATTTGCATACCTCTTCAATCTGCGATTTCTGAATAAATGGTTCGTCGCCTTGAATATTAACCACGACATCGCAATCTTTTCCAATATTATTGATTGCTTCTTCCACACGGTCTGTGCCACTCTTATGATTTGGATCTGTCATCACGGCCTTACCACCGAAAGAAATCACTGCATCATAAATCCTTGAGTCATCGGTCGCTACATAACAATCATCGAGTAACGATGCAACTTTTCTATAAACATGCTTGATTACATATTCTCCGCCAAGTAGTGCTAATGGCTTACCGGGAAAACGTGATGATGCATATCTTGCCGGAATTATTCCGATAAATTTTACCATATCTTTTTTCGACAAAAGTATGAAAAATAAAATGATAATTACATAACCTAGACTTATTTTTTCAAAAAAAACTAAATTAGTTTTGTTTTATCACTTAAAATTCATACTTTTGATGATATTATTATTGAAAACAATCAAAAATGAAAAGACATATCATATTAATCCTTCTTTCTTCAGCATTCATTTCCGCCTTTTCTCAAAAGATAACAATCGGATCATGCATGACTAAAGATCATGGATTATACAAAGGTCAGATACAATCAGGCAAACCCCACGGTAAAGGAGTCACAACATTCAAAAACGGTGACACCTATGAAGGCGAATATGTGAAAGGCCGTCGACAGGGACATGGTATTTATTCATTCTCTGACGGTGAGAAATATGACGGTCAGTGGTTGTTGGATCAGCAGCACGGTTTTGGTACATATTATTTTTTAAACAATAATAAGTACGAAGGACTTTGGTTCCGTGACTATCAACACGGAAAAGGTATCATGTATTATTATAATGGTGATAAATATGAAGGAAATTGGCAAATGGACAAACGTCAAGGTAAAGGTAAATATACTTTTGCAGGTGGCGCATATTACGATGGATTTTGGAAAAATGATCAAAAGAACGGTAAGGGCTTTTTTGATTGGGGAGATGGCACAACGTATGATGGAATGTGGGTTGACAACCAGCGCTCGGGCAAAGGAACCAATAAATATGCCGATGGCGATGTCTATGTTGGTGAATGGCTGAATGACATCCAGAATGGTAAAGGTGTTTACAGGTTTCAGAATGGAGATGTCTATGAGGGCGATTATTCAATGGGAGAACGCACCGGCGAAGGTATTTTCAAATATGCTAACGGTGATAAATATACGGGTCATTTCAAAGAGGGTGGCAAAAACGGTCAAGGTTCATTTGTCTGGAAAAACGGAGATATTTATACCGGAGAATGGAAAGATGATGTGCAGGACGGAAAAGGCAAACTGGTGAAAAAAAACGGTGATACCTACGAGGGTACTTTCAAGAATGGTAAAGTTGATGGTCTTGTCATAATACATTTTGCTGATGGTACAAAGTTTAAGGGTACATATAAAAATGGTTCCAGAAATGGAAATGCAATAGAAGAGACCAAAGACGGTATACGTTTTGAAGGTTCGTACGTGGATGACCGTCGTGACGGAAAATTCATTGAAAAGGATCGTAATGGTAAAATCATAAAACAAGGCCATTATGAATCCGGACGCAGATATGAAGACTAAAAAACTTAAATCATGATAATCAAATAATTTATACATTATGGCTATAAAGAAAAATATCAAGGCAAAAAAAACTTCTGTTGCAAAACATATTGGATTGGTACGCAACGATGCTTATCTTGAAGAGTACGAGAATGCAATACGTGGGAGACACGACAATGTAGTGAACAAAATTTTGTCATTGACAAATAATGGAAAAGTGAAATTGTCTGATTTTGCCAATGGTCATAAATATTATGGTTTACACAAATTATCCAGAGGTTGGGTATTTCGTGAATGGGCTCCAAATGCCACTGAACTATATTTAATCGGAGATTTTAATAATTGGCAAAAAAGCGATAAGTATCGTGCAAAACGTATTGATGATCACGGAACTTGGGAACTAAAACTGAGCGAGAAATCCTTAAAACATGGTGATCACTACAAAATGTTTGTTTGCTGGAATGGTGGAGAAGGTGAACGCATTCCGGCATGGTGTCAAAGAGTAGTTCAGGATGAAACTACAAAATTGTTTTCAGCACAGGTATGGAATCCGGAAATTCCATACGAATGGAAGAAAAAGAAATTTAAGGCCAATCGTTCACCGCTGCTTATCTATGAATGCCATATTGGAATGTCTCAAGATGCCGAAAAAGTCGGAACATATAATGAATTTCGTGAGAATGTATTACCCAGAATCATAAAAGATGGTTACAATTGCATACAAATAATGGCTGTTCAAGAACATCCATATTATGGTTCGTTTGGTTATCATGTGAGTAGTTTCTTTGCAGCTTCAAGCCGTTTTGGTACACCGGAAGAGCTCAAACTTCTCATTGATACCGCTCATCAGAAAGGCATATCGGTAATAATGGATATCGTACACAGTCATGCAGTGAAAAATGAAGCCGAAGGATTAGGCAATCTCGCCGGTGATCCTAATCAGTATTTCTATCAAGGTGAACGCCATACACATCCTGCATGGGACAGTCTGTGTTTCGATTATGGTAAAGACGAAGTGATACATTTCTTGTTGTCAAATTGTAAATATTGGTTGGAAGAATATCATTTCGATGGATTCAGATTTGACGGTGTCACATCAATGCTTTATTACAGCCACGGATTGGGTGAGGCTTTTTGCGGCTATGGAGATTATTTCAATGGTCATCAGGATGACAATGCTATTTGTTATCTAACATTGGCAAATCAACTCATACATCAAGTTAATCCCAATGCTATTACTATTGCTGAAGAAGTGAGCGGCATGCCGGGACTGGCTGCCAAATTTGAAGACGGTGGCTACGGATTCGATTATCGCATGGCTATGAATATTCCTGATTATTGGATTAAGACAATCAAGGAATTGTCTGATGAACAGTGGAAACCCAGTTCTATACTTTGGGAAACTACTAACAGACGCAGTGATGAAAAAACCATAAGCTATTGCGAAAGCCATGATCAGGCATTGGTTGGAGACAAAACGATAGTCTTCCGCTTGATTGACTCTGATATGTACTGGCATTTCAAAAAAGGTGATGAAACAGATATCGTTCACCGTGGTATTGCCTTGCACAAAATGATACGACTTGTGACCGCATCAACCATCAATGGCGGTTATCTCAATTTCATGGGAAATGAATTTGGACATCCTGAGTGGATTGATTTTCCACGTGAAGGCAATGGATGGAGCTATAAATATGCACGACGTCAATGGAATCTTGTAGATAATAAAGATCTTGATTATCATTATCTTGGAGATTTCGATCAAGCCATGCTGAAAGTACTCACAAGCGTTAAAAATATTCAGAAAACGCCTGTTCGTGAAATATGGCACAACGATGGTGACCAGATTTTGGCGTATATGCGTGATGATCTTCTTTTCGTTTTCAATTTCAATCCGACGCGTTCATTTACCGATTACGGATTTTTGGTTCCAACCGGTTCATACGATGTAATTCTTAATACAGATGCCACCGAGTTTGGTGGTAACGGACTTGCAGACGATAGCATGTCTCATCTCACAATGTATGATGAACTGTATGTTAATGAACACAAGGAATGGCTTAAGCTGTATATTCCCGCACGTTCTGCGGTTGTGTTAAAGAAAAATTGATAATGTATAATAATAAAAGAACAACGGATAAGTATATAAATTTAATTTGCGGATTTTTATTTTTCGCTTTCTCCTTTTGTTATTTATATTTCTATCAGTCCAATTTATTGGCTGTAATGCAAAATATATATTCAAAAGGACAGACATCTTACAATTCATTGGTGGGAGCTATCTTGATAGCTCTCACACTTTTATTGTTTCATGTATTGATATCTCGTTTGTTCAAAAATCGATTATTTTCGCTACCTGCATTGGCATTCTTTCCTTCGGCTATGTTGCTCACACTGATAACGGGTTGCATTATAAATGAAGACAATACGATATCTCAAAGCAGCGCTATTACAACATTTATCATATCTTCCATTATTTATATTTTTGTCTTATCTTTCATTTTTAAATTTAAAATCAATTTCGGACATAGATTTCTAAAGGAACTCTGGGTTAATATCTTAATTATGTCTACGGTGTTTCTATATGTATGCTCATTTTGCAACAATAACAAAAAGGTTCATTTGCGGGCTTATGTTGAACAATGTTTGCTGCAACGAAAATATAAAGAGGCGTTGACTGTTTTGAAAAGTATAGAATACAACGACAATTTTACAACTTTGCTTACAACTTATGCTTTGTCTTGTGAAAGTAAATTGCAAGATTATCTTTTTGAGTATAATCCCAAAGGTAAATCACAATCACTTTTACCGACCAATACAAATAACACTTTGATATTTCCTCAAGATGAATTTTATAAGCGGTTCGGTTTGACGGTAATACCTTTTTTGACGCCAATTAAACAGATTGAATATTCTGTCTATAATGGACATGCCAAACGTCAGGCGGTTGATTATATTCTTTGCGGATATCTTTTGGATGGAAATATCGATGCCTTTGCCAATACTATTGGCAAATTTTATGAGATAAATGATTCTTTACCCAAACATTATAAGGAAGCTCTGATTTTGTATCGTCATTTGGTTACTGCACCTTCAATAATCTATAAAAACAGCATCATGGACGCTGATTTTATAGACTATCAAAGATTAGAGCAGGAAATCACCGATTATCGTAAAAGGAAAAATAAAATTCGCGATATTTACGGCAATACTTATTGGTATTATTTCAATTATATCATTTCTTAATTTCTTCAAGTGCTTTCACCCAATCTGTGTCCAATGAGAATTGTGTGATGAAATTGTCATTGTCCACATAACCATAGACAATTTCCTTTTCCATATCGTTAAATAAAGAATTTTGTATTGTGGCAGTTTTGTATTTTGCCATAATCAACTCTTTGTCTTGTTTTTTTCGTTGTTCAGAGAGGCGTTTTACATATTGATTCACAAAATCGATCATCGCATTTGCCTGAAGACCAAGATCATATTCTGTGAAAGCATTGTCGTTTCCCGCTTTATCTATTAGATAATAAAGAGCATCATTCTTGAAACAAGCGATCTTTCGTATCTCAATGTTCAAAGTGGTATCGTTCATAGTCGCTTCAACTTGATTTTTCAAGTTCTTCACTTCATTGAAAATTTCCTGCGAAAAGGCTGAAACAGCAATTGTACAAAATAAAAGGCTTAATAATATTTTTTTCATATTCAAATTGTATTTAATTATTTTTTACTTGTTCATATTTATACGTTCTTGATTTTTTTGAACGAAATCTTTCCAGTTATGATATCTCACACCGGTATCGGGAACTCCTTCTTGCATGAAATGGCAATAAGCTACACCAAGAGCATCTGTGGCATCCATGAATTTGGAAATATTTTCTTGCCTTAGGCCCAATAGTCGTTTTATCATGTCAGCAACTTGTTGTTTAGAGGCTTTACCTTGTCCGGTGATGGCCATTTTTATTTTCAATGGTGCATATTCGTGCACCGGTATGTCTCGATGTATAGCAGCAGCAATGGCAACCCCCTGTGATCGTCCTAATTTCAACATGGATTGTACGTTTTTGCCAAAAAAAGGGGATTCAATCGCCATTTCGTCAGGAAGGTAAGTGTTTATGAGATCGGTTACGTGCTCAAAAATGTACCCCAATCTGAGATACGGGTCACACATCTTGCGCATATCAATCACACCCATTGTCACAAGACTGACCTTATTCCCGATCGTTTTTATTATGCCATATCCCATTACATTCGTACCGGGGTCGATACCCATAATTATTTTTTCTGCTTTTTTCACCTCTTCTGATTATCTGTCCATATATGGATTGTTGGCCAGTTCTTCTCCGATGGTGGTCATGGGGCCATGTCCCGGATATACTTTGGTTTCATCTGGCAGCTGGGCCAACATACGCAGACTCTGTATTATCTGTAACATATTGCCACTTTCCAGATCGGTGCGCCCAATTGAATTTTTAAACAAGGTGTCACCCGTGAACAAAAGATGATTGTACTCATCATACAACGAAATGGATCCGAAAGAGTGTCCCGGTGTTTCCAGTACCTTCAGATGTTTATTTCCGTATTTGATTGTATCATTACCGTTCAACCTTACTTTTGGTTTGGGTAAGTCATATTCTAATTTTATGCCAAAGAACGATTCCGCCTGTTTGGATGATATATCCATTAAATGCATATCAGATTCCGAAATTTCGGGATTGAGCTTAAACTTTTCATATATGGTATCGTTTCCGAAATTATGATCCAGATGTCCATGTGTTGCTATGAGATGAACGGGTTTTAGATTATTGGTGAATATGTATTCAACAATATCTTTGCGCTCAGCATCTGAATACGCACCGCAATCGATGATCACACATTCATTGGTCTCATCATTTATTATGTAACAGTTTTCCTGCAACATATTGCATGTAAATTGTTTTATATTAATCATATTGGTACATATATTAAATGTTTCTCTTTAAACCATTCGTCCTTGAATATATCACCGATACATGTTGTTTCTGCAATATTTTTAAAGGGAGCAATTTCATTGCTAAGTTCACCGCCTTTCAAACAAATCAAACCGTTTGGCAGAGCATTCTTTTGTGTTTTGGATATATTCTTGCGTATGATTTTAAACAAGTCGGGTAGGGGCATCACTGCACGGCTGATCACAAAATCATATTTTCCTTTTTCTTCTTCACCCGAAATTTGAACTGCCGTTACATTTTGTAGACCTATGCTATTTGCAATTTCGTTCACAACTTTAATTTTTTTTCCGGTGCGGTCGATGAGTTTGAAATTGCAGTTAGGAAACATAATTGCCAATGGTATTCCGGGAAAGCCGCCTCCAGTTCCGAAATCCAGTATGTTGCTGCCGTCTTTAAAATTAACCTCTTTGGCAATCGACAGCGAATGCAAAATATGGTGTTTATATATGTTTTCTATATCTTTACGTGAAATGACATTAATTTTCTCATTCCATTCTTTGTAAAGTGGTGACAGCTCCTCAAATTGTTTTTGCTGAATATCACTTAGTTTCGGGAAATATTTTAAAATATCTTTCATAAAGTTCTAAAATTGATAAGCAATACTTTTTATAAATTCGATTCTCTTAACAAACCTTCCATGTCTTTATTGTAAATATCGATTCTGATTTCACCATTTTTCAGAGACAAAATGTCACCTTCACAATATATGAACGTGATCTTATTATTTCTGATTATGAAATTATTTGGTATGTATAAATCGTCTTTGTTTATATGGGTTTTATTAGTATCGTCGTCCAATTGTTTCTCAAGTTCCTTCCTTAATTTTGTCTTTATCGTATTTTCATAACCATGTTTGAAAATATCGGATAAAGATAATATTTTTCCGTCTTTGATATTAATATTGTGAACCACGGTCTTACATACTGCATCGTTGTTTCCGTTTTTTATAGTAGTTTTTGCAATGTATGTGAGTATTCCTTTCTTGTTTATTTCAGTTTCAGTGTCCAATTTGTACGAATTATTGTAGTATTCCGCATTTTCCTTGTCGTTCATATACAACATTTCATACGAGTTCCTGTAATCGGATAAATATTTTTCAATATATAAATCCACAATTTCTTTCAAACCCATATCGGCACATCTGTGCGGTAAATATTCAGGCGCTAAAATATTAGAATTGATTATAGTGTTATTAATTGCTTGCGCATATTTACCTTTTACAAATTTAATATTCAAAGACAACTTGCAATATGGTTGTGTGCTTTGTTTCGGTGTCAGATATATTGTTGTGTCTTCTTCAACGAATTCAATTTGCAGCTCTTTCGTAAAAGAGTCTTGCTGATCTTTGCCCAAGCAAGAACACATCAGCATTGCAGCGCAAATCAGTGTAATTTTATTTATCATCTCTTTACGAATTTTCATATCCCTTAATGTGGTTGACTCGATTATAAAACGACTATACACACAATCTTTGCAAATTTACGAAAAAATGCTGGAATAACCGCGAAAAATGGGAGAAATGACGCTAAATGACTTTATACCAATGTCGTTACGGTGTCAGATGAGGACAAACCGAAAAAGCGGAAAATGCAAGAAAAAGCAAAATATAGCAGGAGAACGGTTTGCAAATCATTACCCAAGAAAATGTAAGATTTAACACATGTAGGTCGCTTTTGCACCGTTTGTCACCGATTTGCGTATCAAGGTATAACTCGTTGAGTAATAACTTTGCAAACAAAAAACGAGTATGGCAAGAAGCACAT
>CAJKQX010000039.1 GCA_905202125.1 uncultured Prevotella sp. | reverse complement strand
ACAGACGGAAAAAACCGTCCGATTTTCCGATTTTCATGCACTTGATTTGCGAAAGTGGCCCTTTTGGAGTGCGAAAGGAACCCTTTCGGGAGGTGAAAGGGCCCCTTTCGGAACCCAAATCGGGCACTTTTCGGGGATTATTTCGTGGTTTTTCAATGTTTTTTGAGGCCTCCGATAATACACAAAGTGCGTATCATGTTGATATACAAATATTTACACAAAGCGTTGAAATTTGGCGTATTTCGGCCGAACAATCACCTCGCTCGAAAATATAGCAAAAACAGGACGCAATTTTAACAGTTACCCCCTGAGATAGTTGCGTATTCTTAATTATCCCGACGTATGCAGAGTTCAAAATTAACATTTCACTCCTATACAGATTCCGGCCAATTCTCCTGATTATAATCGGTGCAAATACAGAGCGCACATTTCTGCACAACGCTCGCCGTCCACACCTGCCGAGACGATGCCTCCGGCGTATCCCGCACCTTCGCCACAAGGGAAGAGACCTGCCAGACGCACGTGCTGCAACGTTTCGCGGTCGCGTATTATCCTAACAGGCGATGAGGTGCGTGTCTCAACGGCTATTAGTATTGCTTCATTAGTTAGGAAACCGTGACTCATACGACCAAATTTCTTAAAACCCTCACGAAGTCTATCGCCCACCTGTTGGGGCAACCAGAAATGAAGGGGAGAGGACAACAGCCCCGGTGCATAACTGCTCTTGGGCAGATCGTAGGACAGACGTCCGTTCACGAAATCGGCCATGCGCTGAGCGGGAGCGGTCTGTCGCATATTGCCCTGTTGCCAACACGCGAATTCGAGTTGTTCCTGAAAACGCATCATCTTCAATACATCGTCACCCTCCACATCCTCCGGACGCGTTTCCACGACCATACCGCTATTGGACCATGCAGTGCCACGGTTGCTGGGACTCATGCCATTAACCACAATCTGCTTATGGTCAGTGGCTGCAGGAATAACAAAACCACCCGGACACATACAGAACGAATATACGCCGCGACCATCCACCTGAGAAACAAAACTATATTCGGCAGCGGGCAGATATTTGCCACGGCCGTTGCTGTTGTGATACTGTATGCTATCAATCAGAACGGCCGGATGCTCCAGACGCACCCCCACAGCAATGCCTTTGGGCTCAATCTCAACTTTCATATCATTGAGTCGGCTATACACATCACGCGCGGAATGGCCAGTCGCAAGTATCACAGGTCCGTGGAAAACCATCTCACGCCCGGTATCCGAGTCGATTGCCTCGATACCTTCCACCTTGTCCGAACAGACAATCAGACCGGTCATCTTGGTACGGAAATGCACCTCGCCGCCACATGCAAGGATGGTGTTGCGCATATTCTCTATGACACGCGGCAACTTGTCTGTGCCTATGTGAGGATGAGCATCGGCGAGAATGGCAGTCGAGGCTCCGTGTTGACAAAACACATTCAATATCTTGTCCACATTGCCACGTTTCTTTGAGCGGGTATAAAGTTTGCCGTCCGAATAGGCACCTGCCCCACCCTCGCCGAAACAGTAGTTACTTTCGGGGTCTACCTTCTGATTCTTAGTGATGGCGGAGAGGTCGGTCTTGCGGTCACGCACATTTCGTCCGCGCTCGATGACTATCGGACGCAGTCCCAGTTCTATGAGTCTGAGCGCGGCGAAGAGTCCGCCCGGACCGGCACCTACAACCACAACGGCCGAAGCACCCGACACATCGGGATAACAGGTGTGACGAAATTCGTCATCCTCAGGCATCTCGTTGATATACACACGGACTGTGAGGTTGACATAAACTGTGCGTTGACGGGCATCTATGCTGCGCTTTAGTATGCGCACGGCATATATGGTGCGGATGTCTATGCCCTTGTCGCGGGATATAAATTCTTTGACAGCCGATGTGGAAGCGGCCTGTACCGGCAACACTCTGATTTGATATTCTTGAGTCATGATATATATTCAATAATTGGCAAGCAACACATCATTTCTTAATGTCATGCAAAATTAGCAATTATCAACCAATTTGTTGGATATTAATATAATTATTTTTACCTTTGCTGCCACAAGCGTTCATTTCGCATCATTGACCGACGTATTGACGTAGCGAAATCAAAGCGGACATGTTCCTCTATCGTATTGAGGCCGTTCGCAGGTTTTCTCATCAGTGCATGGGTCGTATCAGTCTTATTCACAACTCCACTCTTGTATAGTGGCGTAAAAACAGAAAGAAGGAAAAATGAAAGTATTGAAATTCGGCGGAACATCCGTTGGTTCCGTAGAGAGTATTCTCAGTCTGAAACGGATTGTAGAGAAAGAGGCGTGCCAGCAGAATGTTATTGTAGTTGTAAGCGCGCTCGGAGGTATCACCGACAGTCTCATTGCGACAGCCAATATGGCTCTGAAAGGTGACGAACGATGGAAAGAAAGTTATGAGGCAATGGTGGACAGACACCACAAGATGATTGACACCATCATCACCGACACCAAAAAGCGCGAAATTTTATTTAATAAGGTGGATGCTCTTTTCGAGCAATTGAGAAGCATTTATTTCGGAGTTCTCCTCATACACGACCTGAGCGGGAAGACTATGGATGCCATAGTGAGCTACGGCGAAAGACTGAGTTCGAACATAGTTGCCACTCTCATACGCGGCGCCAAATGGTATGACTCAAGAGAATTTATTAAGACCGAACGCAAAAACGGGAAACATACTCTCGACAGCGAACTGACAGCACGGCTGGTGAGAAAAACATTCAGCGATCTGCCACACATCGCATTGGTGCCGGGTTTTATAAGTCTTGACAAAAACACGGGCGAGACCACCAACCTGGGACGTGGCGGAAGCGACTACACGGCAGCCATCATCGCAGCCGCACTCAATGCCGAGATACTCGAGATATGGACGGATGTGGACGGATTCATGACCGCCGACCCGAAAGTAATAAAGACTGCATACACAATCAACCAACTGAGTTACATCGAAGCAATGGAGCTTTGCAATTTCGGTGCAAAGGTGATCTATCCTCCAACGATATATCCGGTATGCGTGAAAAACATACCAATAAAAGTGAAAAACACTTTCAATCCCGATGGCGATGGCACAATAATCAAAAGCAAAATCAACAATGACAGCAAACCGATCAAGGGCATATCGAGCATCGGCGGCACAACGCTTATCACCGTGACCGGTCTGTCGATGGTAGGTGTGATAGGCGTCAACCGTCGCATATTCACCGCACTGGCAGACAATGGTATCAGTGTGTTTATGGTATCTCAGGCATCATCAGAAAACTCCACATCAATAGGTGTGCGCGATGAGGATTCACAGAAAGCTGTCGATGTGCTCAACAACGAATTTGCCAAAGAGATTGAGACCGGTGCCATGTTCCCGATGTATGCCGAGAACGGGCTGGCCACCATAGCCGTGGTGGGCGAAAACATGAAGCACACTCCGGGTATCGCCGGCAAGCTGTTCGGCACACTGGGACGTAGCGGCATAAGTGTCATCGCGTGTGCACAGGGTGCATCGGAAACCAACATATCGTTTGTGGTGGACAGCCGGTTCCTGCGCAAATCGCTCAATGTGATACACGATTCGTTCTTCCTCTCGGAATACAAGGTGCTCAACTTGTTCATCTGCGGTGTCGGAACAGTGGGCGGACGACTCATAGAACAAATAAAAAAACAATACGAGGAACTGAAACAGACGCGCCGACTCAAACTGAACGTCGTTGGCATAGCCAGTTCGAAAAAAGCATTGTTCAACCGTGACGGGCTGAATCTCGATACTTATCGTGACGAACTGAACCACGCCGAGCCCTACGACAACAGCAAACTATTGGACGAAATCACTGGCATGAACATATTCAACAGTGTTTTCGTGGACTGCACTGCGAGCAAAGAGATATCCGACATGTACAAACCGCTGTTGGAACACAACGTCTCGATAGTGGCAGCCAACAAGATTGCGGCTTCGTCCGACTACAACAGTTATCTGGAACTGAAAAAAACTGCACTGACACGAGGTGTAAAATTCCTGTTTGAGACCAACGTCGGTGCCGGACTCCCGATTATCGGCACTATCAATGATCTGCGCAACTCAGGCGACAAGATATTGAAAATAGAAGCGGTGTTGAGCGGAACTCTCAATTTCATATTCAACGAGATATCGGCCGATGTGCCTTTCTCAGAGACCGTGCGCCGCGCCAAAGAAGAGGGATACAGCGAACCCGACCCGAGAATAGACCTAAGCGGCAAGGACGTCATACGCAAACTGGTAATCCTAACGCGAGAGGCCGGATACAAAGTGGAACAGGAGGATGTGGAAAAACATTTGTTCATCCCGGATGAATTCTTTGAAGGCACAGAAGAGAATTTCTGGCAAAACATCTCAAGACTGGACGCCGACTTCGAACAACGACGCCAAAAGCTCGAGGCGCAAGGCCAGCGATGGAGATTTGTGGCAACGATGGAACATGGCAAAACAAACGTGGCCCTGAGAGAGGTAGACCGCAATCATCCGTTCTACAATCTGGAGGGCAGCAACAATATCGTATTGCTCACGACCGAGCGCTACAAGGAATATCCCATGATGATACAGGGATATGGCGCGGGTGCGGGCGTGACAGCTGCCGGAGTGTTTGCAAACATAATGTCGATAGCTAATATCTGAAAGCATGAAACACATCATAATATTAGGCGACGGTATGGCAGACCACGCCGTAGAAAGCTTGGACGGCAAGACATTGCTGCAATATGCATCAACACCATATATGAATATGCTTGCCCGCAACGGCCGTACCGGCATGCTCCGGACAATTCCCGAGGGATTCTTACCGGGCAGCGAAGTGGCCAATACGGCCATCTTAGGCTACAATCTGAATAAAGTGTATGAAGGTCGTGGACCTCTCGAAGCAGCGTCCATAGGGTATGACATGGAGGCAGACGACCTGGCTTTGAGATGCAATATCATAACTCTCGGCAATGGAAAGATAATCAATCATCACGGCGGACATCTCACAACAGAGGACAGCGACAAACTGATAAAATATCTGAATCAAAAATTGGGCAACGATAAAATCAAATTTATCACCGGCATACAATATCGACATCTGCTGATAATAAAAGGCGGAAACAAGCACATTGTATGCGCGCCGCCTCACGACAATCCCGATAAGGAATGGCGGAAACTGATGATCAAGCCAGAGGAAGGATGGGCCGACAAAAAGGATGGAGACAAGATGACGGCACAGGAGACGGCCAATCTGCTCAACAGTCTGATTGAGAAATCGCAACAACTGCTCGAAGAACATGAACTGAACAAACAGAGAACGGCGCTCGGCAAACTCACGGCCAACAGCATCTGGCCATGGGGCGGAGGATACAGACCGCGCATGCAGACACTGCAACAGATGTTTCCTCAAATCAAGCAGGGCGATGTCATCTCTGCCGTAGACCTGATAAGGGGCATAGGAAAATACGCCGGACTGAATGTAATCACTCCCGATGGATGCACTGGAATGTATGATACAAACTATGAAAACAAGGCTAAGGCCGCACTCGATATGCTTCGCGAGCACGACTTTGTATTCTTGCATATCGAGGCCAGCGATGAAGCGGGGCATGATGGAGACATAGGCCTGAAACTCAAAACAATAGAGAATCTGGACAAACGGATAGTGAAACCCATTTATGAGGAAATAAAAAACTGGGACGACCAACCTGTTTGCATGGCTGTATTGCCCGACCACCCCACTCCTGTCGAGATTCGTACGCATATGGACGAACCTGTACCGTTTCTCATTTGGCACAAAGGCATACAACCGGACAGTGTGGACACGTATGATGAGGTGGCTTGCCGGGATGGAGTATTCGGCACACTGATACTGGATGAATTTATCAAGACATTCATGGCCATTGACTGATGGTCGACAATAACAAAAGGAAAGACAAGAAAATGAAATATTATAGCACAAACAAAAAGGCCTCGATGGCTACACTCGAAGAAGCGGTGGTAAAAGGATTGGCCGAAGATCGCGGACTGTATATGCCGGAACGGATAAACAAACTGCCGTCCGAATTTTTTGAAAACATCGACAAACTCTCGTTTCAGGAAATAGCTCTGCACGTGGCAGAGGCCTTCTTTGGCGAAGACATAGACAAAGACGCGCTGCACGACATAGTGTATGACACCCTCGCGTTTGACTGCCCGGTAAGGAAAGTATGCGACAATATCTATTCGTTGGAACTGTTCCACGGTCCCACATTGGCATTCAAGGATGTGGGCGCCCGATTCATGGCGCGATTGCTGCAATATTTTCTGAAGAAAGAGAAGCGTGATGGCATCAATGTGCTGGTTGCTACCAGCGGAGACACAGGGTCGGCCGTGGCAAACGGATTTCTCGGTGTGGACGGTGTACACGTGTATGTGCTTTATCCGAAAGGTAAAGTAAGCCGCATACAGGAAAGCCAGTTCACGACATTAGGACAGAACATCACGGCAATCGAGGTGGACGGTGTATTCGACGATTGTCAACGATTGGTAAAATCGGCATTCATGGATAAAGAGCTGAATGACAAGATGTATCTCACATCGGCAAACTCCATCAATGTGGCTCGTTTCCTGCCTCAGGCATTCTACTATTTCAATGCGTATGCCCGACTGAAAGAAACCGGTCTGGCCGACAAAGTGGTGGCATGCGTACCGAGCGGTAATTTAGGAAACATAACGGCCGGACTGTTCGGATGCGAAATGGGGCTGCCGATACATCGGTTCATAGCAGCCAACAATGCAAATGACGTCTTTTTCAGATATCTGGAAACAGGAATATACAACCCGAGAAGAAGCACATTGACAATAGCCAACGCGATGGACGTGGGCGATCCGAGCAATTTCGCTAGAATCATAGACTTGTATGGAGACTCGCACGAAAACGTAACATCGCACATAAGCGGTGCCACATATTCAGACGAGGAAATAAAAGAGACAATGGCCGAATGCTACCGGCAGAACAAATACATCCTCGATCCACATGGTGCTTGCGGATACAGAGCGCTGAAAGATCTGCTGAAAGAAGGCGAGACAGGTTTCTTCTGCGAGACAGCTCACCCGGCCAAATTCAAGGAAACGGTAGAAAACGCCATCAATGCACCCGTGGAAATTCCACAAAGATTGGCCGATTTCATGAAGGGCACCAAACAATCGGTGGAGATGACAAACAGTTTCGACGATTTCAAAAGTTTCCTGCTAAGCGAATAAAACCAGCAGAAATAGGAATATTAAAAAAACATACGAAAACAAAAATCACAATATTTCTTTGCCAATATGAAAATTATTATTACTTTTGCACACAGTAATAACAAAGGAAGATTGGCAGAGTGACCGAATGCGCTGGACTCGAAATCCGGTATACCCTTTTCCGGGTATCGGGGGTTTGAATCCCTCATCTTCCGCCAGGCAGACATGATACAATAACAAACGCTGTCTGCAAAGGAATAAAGAAAATATTTGTTTCTCAAGAAAAGTTCGGTATCTCGCCGAACTTTTCTTGTTTTTAACCTGCATATTTCATAGGATTCCATTGCGAGAATAAGCCTTCTCATGAACACCGGCAACGGCTCGTCCACTTGGATCATTCATATTCTTGAACGCCGTATCCCATACTAATGCCTCCGCTGTGCTGCATGCCACGCTTGGCACACTTGGCACAGAGCGAGCAGCCGAAACGGATGGAAAATGTTCGGCAAAGATGGAACGATAGTAATATTCCTCTTTGTTGCGAGGAGGATTGATGGGGAAACGGTCGGAGGCATGTGCCATCTGCTCATCGCTCACGGCTGACGCCGTTATCTGTTTCAGAGTGTCAATCCACGAATAACCCACACCGTCGCTGAACTGCTCTTTCTGTCGCCATGCCACCTCGGTGGGGAGCATATCGGCGAACGCCTCACGCACAATCTTTTTCTCAATAGTCTGTCCGGGACACATCTTAGCCTCCGGATTGGTGCGCATGGCGACATCAAGAAATTCCTTGTCGAGAAACGGCACACGTCCTTCAACACCCCATGCAGAAAGACTTTTGTTGGCACGTAGACAGTCATACAGATAAAGTTTGGACAGTTTGCGCACTGTCTCCTCATGAAACGCTTTTGCATTAGGGGCCTTATGGAAATAAAGATAACCGCCGAATATCTCGTCGGCACCCTCACCGCTGAGCACCATCTTGATACCCATCGACTTGATGACCCTTGCCAAGAGATACATGGGAGTGGAAGCGCGGACCGTGGTCACGTCGTAAGTCTCGATGAAATAGATGACATCACGTATGGCGTCAAGACCTTCTTGAATGGTGTAATTGATTTCGTGATGGACAGTTCCTATATGCTCGGCCACAAGTCTTGCCTTTGCAAGGTCCGGCGCTCCCTTCAGGCCAACGGCAAAGGAATGTAGACGCGGCCACCAGGCAGGAGACTGACTATTGTCTTCAATACGTCTCTGTGAGAATTTCTGAGCTATGGCACTTATCACACTTGAGTCAAGACCACCACTAAGCAGCACACCGTAAGGCACATCACTCATAAGCTGGCGTCTCACAGCATCCTCCAAAGCGTCGTGAATATCCTTTATGCTCGCCTTGTTGTCCCTCACATTCTCATATTCCGTCCAGTCACGAGTGTAATATCGTTTCATCCCCGGGTCTGCGCTCCAATAAAAATGTCCGGGAAGAAATGGTTCGTATCTGTCGCACTGCCCCTCGAGAGCCTTAAGCTCGCTGGCCACATACACCTTTCCGTCATTGGCGTAACCGATGTAAAGAGGAATGACACCTATCGGATCGCGCGCTATGAGAAATTCGTCTCGCTCGACATCGTAGAGACAAAATGCGAAGATGCCGCTAAGTTTTTCTATCATGGTGCATATCTTTGCGGTAGTTGCGCCGCCATCCTTTATCATCTCCCGATAGAGGGCGAGAATCACCTCACAGTCGCTACCGGTCATGAATCGATAGGCGCCGTCAAAGCGCCTGCGGACGTCAAGATGGTTGTATATCTCACCATTGACAGCGAGCACCTGTTTTTTGTCAGGAGAGAACAGAGGCTGTTTTCCCGACTCCGGATCAACGATAGATAGACGCTCATGGGCAAGAATGGCTGAGCCACCACAGTAAATGCCACTCCAGTCGGGTCCGCGATGACGTATTTTCTGACTCATACGCAGAGCTTTGTCTCTAAGCTCCGCTGTTTGTTTCTGGATGTTAAGGATAGATACTATTCCACACATAAACTCTTTTATTTAGTTGTTTATAAGTTTGCGAATATTTATTTCTCTATTTGGGTGTGTCTTAAGTTTGCGATGCTCTTTTTCTTAGAGTAGTGAGTGGCGGAATGGAGGGATATGTTTCCGTATACGCCATCCATTCCGTCACAGACTTCTTTCGATTATAATTAACTATTGAGATTGTCAGTTGAAACAAGACTCTCCGTGCTCGTAGATGTCGAGCCCCTCTTCCTCAATGCGTTTGTCTACACGTATGCCGGCAAGTTTCTTTAACCCGAAGAACAGAATACATCCCATCACCGCTGACCATGTGTCGATGCAGACGATACCAAGTGTCTGAGCTCCGAGGAAATTCCAGCCGTGACCGTAGAACAAGCCGGAGTCAACAGCGAACATGCCGGTCATAAGTGTTCCAAGTATACCACACACACCGTGTACAGAGCTTGCGCCTACAGGGTCGTCAATGTGCAGCTTGGAGTCGATGAACTCAATAGCGTAAACCAGAACCACACCGCATACCAATCCTATGATTACAGCCCCAGTAGGTGACACAAGGTCGCAGCCTGCTGTGATACCAACCAGTCCGGCAAGGATACCGTTCAGTGTGAGTGAGAATGATGGTTTGCCATATTTCATCCATGTCACGAACATTGTAGCTGTACCACCAGCTACCGCTGCGAGGTTCGTTGTCAGGAACACATGAGAGATTGCCATGCGGTTTACCTCGCCAGATGCTGCAAGCTGTGAGCCAGGGTTGAAGCCGAACCATCCGAACCAGAGAATGAACACTCCGAGTGCCGCTGCCATAAGGTTGTGTCCTGGAATAGCACGACTTTTACCGTCTTTGGCATATTTCCCGATACGCGGACCGAGGACTATGGCACCTATGAATGCGAGTACACCACCTACAGAGTGTACGATGGCAGAACCTGCGAAATCGTGGAATGTCGTTCCGAATGTGTTCATCATGAAACTGCCTTCCTCACCGTTGCAGAGCCATCCGCCGCCCCATGTCCAGTGACCTTCTATTGGGTAGATGATGAGGGAAATCATGATAGAATAAATTACGTACATGTTGAATTTTGTACGCTCTGCCATGGCACCGGATACTATCGTTGCTGATGTTGCGCAGAATACAGTCTCGAAAATCAGGAAACCTTCTACAGGCAGGTCGCCTTTATAGAAAGATAAATCACCGAAGTTTGGCATTCCTACAAATCCCTCGCCACCGCTTCCAAACATGAATCCGAAACCGATAAACCAGAACAGTAACGAGCCGAGCATGAAGTCGACGAAGTTCTTGAAAAGGATGTTTGCAGTGTTCTTACTACGTGTAAATCCCGCCTCACAAAGGGCAAAGCCCGGCTGCATGAAGAATACGAGCATTGCGGCGAGCAACATCCATACTGTATCTAACGAAAAACCTAAATCTTGTACTGTCATAATCTTGTGCTTGTTTTGTTGTTACCCATTATGCTAGAAACTACTTCTCTTGTTCTGCGTTGTACAGAGCTACATCTCCGCGTTCGCCAGTCCTTATTCTAACAGTGTCCTCGACAGGTATCACGAAGATGCGTCCGTCACCAATCTCACCTGTCTGTGCAGCCTTTTGCACTGCCATGATGGTCTTTTCTACATTCTTGTTGCGTACTACAATATTTAGTAGTACACGCTCTATGGAGCTTGTGTCGTACATAACTCCACGGTAAATCCTGGCTTGTCGCATCTTGCCTTCACCGCGAACATCGTAGTATGAGAACCACTCGATGTCAGCGGCAAGTAATGCTTCTTTCACATCATCAAACTTTGTCTTCCGGATGATAGCTTCAATCTTCTTCATCTTTTACCTTTGTTTTTATTAATACTCTCTTCGCATTACACTTTGTAAGCTTTCGGTTGCAAAATTACGATATTCTGAAAGAATAAATGCTTTAAAATAATCGTTATGTTTATAACTTTTTAATTTTTGTTACATTTTGCTGTATTTCGAACGGAAAATATTTTCAAATCGTAACTTATATGGCAGAAAAGATTAATAGATTGAAACTTGAATGTAAAAAGTATATTTTTACAATACCCAAATATGTTGTATTTAATCATTTTGTTGTACTTTTGCATCGGAAATAGCACAAAAAGAAACTATACAAACAAAATATTATACAAAATGACAAATAGGATAAGGTTCACAAAGATGCACGGCGCAGGTAATGACTATATATATGTCAATGCCTTATTATATAATATACCCGATCCGGAGGCAATTTCTATAGCATGGAGCAAGTATCACACTGGAATAGGCAGCGACGGACTTGTGCTTATCTGTGAGCCAACAGTGAAGGATGCCGACTTTCGAATGAGGATATTCAATGCCGACGGCAGCGAGGCTATGATGTGCGGAAACGCTTCAAGGTGCATAGGGAAATATCTTTATGATAAGGGTATGACCGACAAGACAACAATAAAATTGCAGACACTGTCAGGCATTAAGATGTTGGAACTGCATCTCTCAGAGGATGGCACGACGGTGGAGACTGTCACCGTTGATATGCTTGAGCCGCACTTCGAAGTGCCAGAACAGTATGCTCCAGTATCAGAAGAGCCGTTGAAGGCTGCTTTCCGGTCATTTAAGGGAACATTTGTATCAATGGGCAATCCGCATTATGTGGTGTTTGTGGATGATATTAAAGATATCGACATAGTACGCTTTGGCAGCATACTTGAACATGACGAGGCTTTCCCCCAGCGTTGTAATATTGAGTTCGCACATGTCGTCGCACCTGGGAAAATACGCACAAGGGTATGGGAACGTGGCAGCGGAATAACGATGGCGTGCGGGACAGGAGCTTGTGCTACAGCAGTTGCTGCAAGTATGACAGGGCGTATAGAGAGAAAAGCTGATATACTGATGGATGGTGGGACTCTTAAAATAGAATGGAACGAAGCTGACGGTCATGTCTATATGACTGGTCCTGCGGCTTATGCGTTCGAGGGAGAGGTGGAACTAAGATAACAAGAAGCAAACTTTAGACAAAATAGAAGAATATGGCATTAGTAAACGAACATTTTCAGAAACTGCAAAAGAACTATCTTTTTGCAGACATAGGCAAGAAAGTGAACGCTTTCAAAGTGTCACATCCGAAAGCCAAACTTATAAGTCTCGGTATTGGTGATGTGACCCAGCCTTTATGCCCGGCTGTGATTAAGGCGATGCATAAGGCTGTTGATGACATGGCAACCAAGGAGAACTTCCACGGTTATGGTCCTGAGCAGGGATATCTTTGGCTGAGAGATGCTATCGTAAAGAACGATTTCCTTCCGAGAGGTGTGCATCTTGACCCAAGTGAGATCTTCGTTAACGATGGCGCCAAGAGTGATACGGGAAACATCGGCGAACTGATACGCTGGGACAACAGCATGGCCGTCACCGACCCAATCTATCCAGTGTATATTGACTCCAATGTGATGAACGGACGGGCCGGAGTATTTGAGAACGGCAAGTGGAGCAACGTGACATACATGCCATGTGACGATAAAAACGGTTTCATGCCGCAGATACCCGACCACAGAGTGGACATGATATATCTTTGCTACCCAAACAACCCAACGGGAATGGTCATATCAAAGGAAGAACTACGCAAATGGGTGAACTACGCTTTGAAAAACGACTCCATCATCTTTTATGATGCGGCATACGAGGCTTACATCCAAGATCCTGCAATTCCACATTCCATCTATGAGATTCGTGGAGCGAGAAAGGTTGCTATAGAGTTCCGCAGCTATTCCAAGACTGCTGGCTTCACTGGTATCCGCTGCGGATATACGGTTATTCCTAAGGAACTTACAGCCGAGACAATGCAAGGCGAGCGCCTGCCTCTTAACCCTTATTGGGATCGCAGACAATGTACCAAGTTCAATGGTACAAGCTATATCAGCCAGCGTGCTGCAGAGGCGATATATACTCCGGAAGGAAAAAGGCAAGTTAAAGAAACCATAGCCTATTATATGGAGAATGCCCGTCTGATGCGTGAGACTTTGATGAAGCTTGGCTTGGAGGTGTATGGAGGTGAGAATGCTCCTTATCTGTGGGTGAAGACACCAGACGGAACAGACAGCTGGAGGTTCTTCGAACAGATGCTTTATGGAGCTAATGTGGTATGCACACCAGGTGTAGGCTTCGGTCCTTCGGGAGAGGGTTATATACGTCTTACCGCTTTTGGTGACCGTGACGATTGTAAGGAAGCGATGCGTCGGATAGGCAATTGGCTTCTGAATGTGAAAGAGTAGAGTGACACATAACAATACAAACACATTTTTAAAGTAAAAAGATTATGGTAACATTGAAGAAAACAGTACTTTTGGCAATCGGACTGGTTACCTTCAGCCCAGGTGTTAATGCTCAGGATGGTTTGGAGGCTACTATCTCTGCCGATATTGTAAACCAGTACATCTGGCGTGGACAGGACTTGGGGCATGTAAGTCTTCAGCCAACACTCGGTTTGTCGTACAAAGGCTTGTCGCTGACAGGTTGGGGAAGCTTAGGGCTAACAGAATCTAAGGACACAAAAGAGTTCGATCTGACACTCTCATATTCAGTTGGAGGATTCAATGTAGGTGTGACTGATTATTGGTTTGACTACAGCGATGGCGGAGACCGTTATTTCTGCTATTCCGCCCACAAGACAAACCATGTGCTTGAGGCTAATATCGGCTATGATTTCGGAGTGGCTTCCATACAGTGGTATACTAACTTTGCAGGTGCGGATGGTGTAAATAGGGATGGTGACAGGGCATACTCTTCATATGTTGAGATAGCTGCACCGTTTAAACTTGCAGGATGCGACTGGACAGCCTCTGTAGGGGCTGTGCCTTACAGAACCACTTTCTATGCCGACGCTGACGGTTTCGCTGTGACAAACCTCTCGCTGAAAGCCACAAAGAATATTAAGGTCACCGACAGCTTCAGTGTTCCTGTATTTGCGGGCATAACAGCTAATCCAAGTACGGAGAAGGCTTATTTCCTTGTAGGATTTACCCTTCAGCCGTAATATACGCACTTGACTGGTTGTTAAATGGAATAAAAGCATTAACTTTGCACTCGCAAACTTAATCATAATGTATAATAAGGTGGATGTGAGGTCTGTCTGGGAAATGACATAAAGTCATTAAAGACTAATCGAATCTCCGCCTGAGAGAAAAGAAAACAGATAAATAAACAATAAAAGATTCAAGAAAATGGCAAATTTAAGATTTGAAGTAGTAGCCGAGGCTGCCAAGAAAAAGCCAATTGACGTCATCACGCCCTCCGAGCGTCCTTCCGAGTATTTCGGAAAGAATGTCTTCAACCGTGCCAAGATGTACAAATATCTTCCTCGTGACGTGTACGAGAAACTTATCGATGTTATCGATAACGGCACACGACTTGACAGATCCATTGCAGATGCTGTGGCAAAAGGAATAAAACAGTGGGCTGACGAGAATGGTGTCACTCACTACACACACTGGTTCCAACCGCTTACTGAGGGTACAGCGGAGAAGCACGATGCCTTCATTGAGCATGACGGCAAGGGTGGTATGATTGAGGAATTCTCAGGAAAACTGCTCGTTCAGCAGGAGCCTGACGCCAGCTCATTCCCATCCGGAGGTATCCGCAACACCTTCGAGGCTCGTGGCTACTCTGCCTGGGACCCTACATCGCCTGTGTTCATCATCGATGACACTCTTTGCATCCCAACCGTTTTCATATCATACACAGGAGAGGCTCTCGACTACAAGGCGCCATTGCTCCGTGCACTCCATGCTGTCAACGTTGCCGCTACGGAAGTGTGCCATTATTTCTATCCTGAAGTAAAGAAGGTGCACTCAAACCTCGGATGGGAACAAGAGTATTTTCTCGTTGACGAAGGACTTTACGCCGCACGTCCCGACCTTATGCTCACCGGACGTACGCTGATGGGCCACGACTCTGCCAAGAACCAGCAGATGGACGACCACTACTTCGGTACTATCCCAGAGAGAGTGCAGGCATTCATGAAAGATTTGGAAATCCAGGCTCTTGAGCTTGGTATTCCATGCAAGACAAGACATAACGAGGTGGCTCCTAACCAGTTTGAGGTCGCTCCAATCTTTGAGGAGACAAACCTCGCTGTAGACCATAACATGCTTCTGATGTCATTGATGAAGAGAGTTGCACGACATCACGGTTTCCGTGCGTTGCTTCATGAGAAACCATTCGCAGGTATCAACGGTTCCGGTAAGCACAACAACTGGTCACTCAGCACCGATACCGGCGTTCTGCTTCATAGCCCGGGCAAGACACCTGAAGACAACCTTCGTTTCATGGTGTTCATCGTCGAGACCCTCATGGCCGTTTATCGTCACAACGGACTGATCAAGGCTTCAATCATGAGCGCCACCAACGCACATCGTCTTGGAGCCAATGAGGCTCCGCCAGCAATCATATCGTCATTCCTCGGTAAGCAGTTGAGCGATCTTCTTGAACATCTCGAGAAGGCTGATAAGGATGCCATGATGAAAGTAGAGGGCAAACAGGGATTCAAAATGGACATTCCCGAAATACCCGAACTGCTTATCGACAATACCGACCGCAACCGCACATCACCATTCGCATTCACCGGCAACCGTTTCGAGTTCCGTGCTGTCGGTTCGGAGGCCAACTGCGCATCAGCCATGATAGTACTCAACACCGCAGTTGCCGAAGCACTCACCAATTTCAAGAAACGTGTAGATGCTCTCATAGCCAATGGTGAAGACAAGATGTCTGCCATCATTGATATTCTCCGTGAAGATGTGAAGATCTGCAAGCCTATACATTTCGACGGCAACGGATATTCTGACGAATGGATTGAGGAGGCAACAAGACGCGGTCTGGATGTGGAGAAGAGTTGTCCGATAATCTTCGAGCGCTATCTCGATGAGTCAAGTGTCAAGATGTTTGGCGACATGGACGTGATGACACGCAACGAACTTGAGGCACGTAACGAGGTGAAATGGGAGACCTACACCAAGAAGATTCAGATCGAGGCTCGTGTGCTTGGCGACCTCACCATGAATCATATCATCCCGGTGGCAACACACTATCAGAGCCAGCTTGCCAAAAACGTGCAGAACATGTTCAACATTTTCGGTCGGGAGGAAGGCGAGAAACTCACAGCCCGCAACGTCAAGATCATAAAGGAGATTGCCGAACGCACCCAACGCATAGAGATTGGAGTGGAAGAGCTTGTAAATGCCCGCAAAGTAGCAAACAAGATTGAAAGCGAGCACGACAAGGCTATCGCTTATCACGACACCGTCGCTCCGAAATTGGAATCCATCCGTTACGAGATAGACAAGCTTGAACTTATTGTCAGCGATGAACTCTGGACCCTGCCAAAGTATCGCGAACTACTCTTCATGAGATAAACACATAAGAGGCTGTCGTGAAAGGGCAGCCTCCCACCCCATTAGACAATCTGTTTCTTTTATCGGTTGTTTAAGTTTGCAGCGGGAGATGGCAACGATTCCATCTCCCGTTTTTCGTTCGTGAAAACGAATTGTACAGTATACATGTACATAAAAATCCTAATGCAAATAGAATGGAAAAAATCTTTTCATCCCATATTGCATTAGGACCAACACATTTCGATTATATCTATGAAATTTATCCTTTCAGCATTTTGTCAACATCTTCGGCTGCTTTCTTTCCACCGGCCATTGCGCGAACGACGAGTGACGCACCCGTTGCGGCATCACCGCAAACAACGACATTGAAAGCAAGCTGGGGATACTCAGGTTTGAGAAATCCCATTGCGAGCAATGCCATTTCGCACTTTATAATCTCCGGTTCTCCCACCGGCTCCATTGTCGGTCGGCCACCATCGGGATTCGGTTTCCATGTGATTTCCTGCACTTTAACACCTTTCAAGTGGCCATTCTTACCAATAAACTCAAGCGTGTTGATGTTCCATCTGCGCTCACATCCTTCCTCATGGCTTGAAGTGACCTTGAATGTACGTGGAAAATTTGGCCACGGATTTTTCGGGTCATCGGGGCCAACGGGCGGTTTTGGCATAATTTCTATCTGTGTGACGCTGCGACATCCCTGTCGATGGGCCGTTCCAATACAGTCGCTACCCGTATCGCCTCCGCCAATCACAAGCACATCTTTGCCACGAGCGGTCACAAGGTCATCCTTCGCGATCTCAGCCCCTGCAAGCACACGGTTCTGTTGTGCCAACAATTCGAGCGCCAAGTGCACACCCTTCAGCTCGCGCCCTGGTACATTAAGGTCACGTGCCGTCGGCGTACCCGTCGCTATGACGTAAGCATCAAAGCCTTCGGGCAACGCCGTGAGATCAATCTGCTGATTATACTTGAAGACGATACCTTCCTGCTCAAGCAAGCTCAGGCGGCGATTGATGATGGCCTTGTTAAGTTTGAAATTAGGAATACCATAACGCAACAGTCCGCCGGCATTCTCGTTCTTATCAAAAACAGTCACTGCATAACCCATTCTGTTGAGTCGGTTCGCCGCCACCAATCCTGCCGGACCGGCACCGATGACAGCCACAGTGTGACCGTTGCGTACCGGTTCTGCCGGTTTCACATAGTTCTCACGGAAAGCCACCTCGGTGATAGCAGCCTCGTTCTCACGGTTGGTTGTCGGCTCGTGCGCCATAAGGTTGAGCACACAAGCCTTCTCGCACAATGCCGGGCATACGCGTCCCGTGAACTCCGGGAAATCGTTAGTGGCATTAAGCAGTTTGTATGCCATCTCATAATCGCCCTTGCTCAGAGCGGCATTCCATTCCGGAGCCTTATTGCCCAACGGACATGCCCAATGACAGAAGGGCACACCGCAATCCATGCAACGCGATGCTTGCATACGGCGATCTTTACTGTTAAGCGTCTGCTCCACCTCACCGAAATCATGAATTCTATCATGTATCGGTCTGTATCCCGCCTCCTGGCGGTGTATTGTAAGAAAATCGTTGTCCATAAAAATATTTATTTACCCAGCCCTATCCCGCAAATAATGTAATGCAATCTTACTACTCACTCCCTCTCAAAGAGGGATGGGGAGGGGCTTCAATTAATAATCTCTCTGCATATCAGCTATCTTCTTCTGTAATTTTTTGACCTGCTCTTCCTGGAGCACACGTTTGTACTCGATTGGTACCACCTGTATGAAATCCTCAACATAACGATTCCAGTCATCGAGCATTGTTCGTGCAAGTTTCGAGCCGGTGTAAAGATAGTGCTGACGGATGAGCTCGTGCAGCTCCTTGCGGTAATGACTGTCCTCCACGAGGTTGATCTCAACCATGTCCATATTGCAGAAATAATCGAAATTGTGGTTCTTGTCCCAGACATAAGCCACACCGCCACTCATACCTGCTGCAAAGTTGCGACCGGTCTCGCCGAGCACAACCACACGACCGCCTGTCATATACTCGCAGCAGTGATCGCCCGCGCCTTCGATTACGGCTATCGCTCCCGAGTTGCGCACACCGAAACGCTCGCCCACCTTTCCGTTGACATAAAGTTCACCACTCGTAGCCCCATAAAGTCCGGTATTGCCGGCTATGATATTATCCTCGGCCGCAAAGTTGCTGCGCACGGGTGGCAAGATGGATATGCGTCCACCGCTCAGACCTTTTCCGAAATAGTCGTTGCACTCGCCTTCGAGTTTGAAACTCAAGCCGTTCACGAGGAATGCGCCAAAGCTCTGACCTGCCGAACCTTTGAACTTGACGTTGATCGTATTCTCGGGCAGGCCTGCCTGACCATACTTGCCGGCTATCACTCCGCTAAGCATGACGCCCACGGCACGGTCGGTATTCTTTATGGCATAATCGAGATTTACTTCCTCCTGGGTGTCTATGGCACGTTGTGCAGAATGGATTATCCTTTGGTCGAGCACATCATCAAGATCTGTCGGGATATCGGCTATATGACGTATGGCGTTGCTATTGTCTTCGCGATAAAGCAGACGGCGGAAATCGAGTCCGTTCTCCTTACCGCCGAGAGTCTCGATAAGGTCTGTTCTGCCGACAATGTCGTTGAGACTTGTAAATCCTATTTCTGCCAGATACTCGCGCACCTCCTGTGCAAGGAATGTGAAATAATTGACAAGATATTCGTAGCGTCCTCTGAAATACTTACGCAATTCGGGATTCTGTGTTGCCACACCCATAGGACATGTGTTGCGGTTGCACTTGCGCATCATCACACAACCCAAAACTATCAGCGCCAGCGTACCAAAGGAGAACTCCTCGGCACCAAGCATTGCCATGAGTATCACATCGCGTCCCGTCTTCAGCTGACCGTCCACCTGAAGACGCACCTGTCCGCGCAGTCCGTTCTTGACGAGCGTCTGTTGGGCCTCGCTGAGACCAATCTCGGGTGATATACCGGCAAAGCGCATACTTGATGCAGGACTTGCGCCCGTACCACCTTCGGCTCCGGATATTACGATAAGGTCGGCCTTTGCCTTTGCCACGCCTGCCGCAATAGTTCCCACTCCACTCTCGGCAACGAGCTTGACGCTGACGGCCGCATGTGGATTGACATTCTTGAGGTCGAATATCAATTGGGCAAGGTCCTCAATTGAGTAAATGTCATGATGAGGTGGAGGTGAAATGAGCGAGATGCCGGGTATGGAGTGGCGTGTGCGGGCAATCACCTCGTTAACCTTGAAGCCCGGCAGCTGACCACCTTCACCCGGTTTGGCTCCTTGTGCCACCTTAATCTGTATCTCTTCGGCATTGACAAGATATTCGGTGGTTACGCCGAAACGGCCCGAAGCCACCTGTTTTGTCTTCGACGACAGGGAGATGCCGTCTTGTGTAGCCGTGAATCGTTCGCTGTCCTCACCGCCTTCACCCGTATTCGAGCGGGCTCCAATCTTGTTCATTGCAAGAGCGATAGCTTCATGAGCTTCCTTGCTGAGCGCACCAAAGCTCATGGCTCCCGTGACAAAATGCTTGACTATCTCCTCCACGGGTTCCACCTTATCTATGGAAATGGGATTATGCTTGAATCCGAGAAAATCGCGTATGAAGATAGGTTTGTCCTTCACATCTACCAAACGTGTAAACTCCTTGTATTTCATGTAATTGCCCGTACGCGTTGCAAGCTGCAACGTGGCGATGGTCTCAGGGTTCCACGCATGGTGTATACCGTCTTTGCGCCAACTGAAAAGTCCGTAGTTGGGCAGGAACGAAGAGTCTGAGTTGCCATTGATTGAACGAGCGGTGCCCTGCGGTTTTGTCACTTCATCGGCAAGCCGAACTCTTGCTATCGCGTCTTGTGCTATCTTGTCAAGACCGATACCACCGATGGTCGACGTCTCAGTGCCGAAATATGTCTTAAGCAGATTTTCTGACAAGCCGATGCTCTCGAATATCTTCGCACCACGATAGCTACGTATGGTCGAAATTCCCATTTTTGCCATAATCTTGAGCAGTGCTTTCTTCACTGCCTTAATGTAATTTGCCTCTGCGGTCTCGTAGTTTTCCTGTATCTTGCCTTTCTTCACGAGATCATCCATAATGGCGAACGCCATGTAGGGACAGAGAGCAGAAGCTCCATAACCGAGAAGCAGTGCCGCATGCATGGTCTCGCGTATCTCGCCGCTCTCGACGATAAGCGCCGTCTGCACACGCTTGCCCACAGAGATAAGATAATGGTGAACAGCACTGACAGCAAGCAAACTCGGTATGGCTGCATGAGAGCTGTCCACATCGCGGTCGGTCAGAATAATATAGTTGTAGCCATCGTCCACACTCTTCTCCGCATCCTTGCAGAGGTTGTCCAACGCTGTGCGCAATCCGTCGCCTCCCTTTTCGATGTCAAACAGAATAGGCAGCTTGACGGTATTGAATCCCTTGTAACGGATATTGCAAAGGATGTCCAGCTGAGTGTTGTTCAGCACCGGATGCGGCAGACGCACCATCTTGCAGTTTGACTCACCGGGATTAAGTATGCCCGTACCCACCCTACCGATATATTCGATAAGCGACATGACGAGGTTCTCGCGTATGGAGTCGATGGCCGGATTTGTAACCTGAGCGAATTGCTGGCGGAAATAGTTGAACAGCAACTGCGGACGGTCGCTCACCACGGCCAGCGGCGTATCGTTGCCCATCGCGGCTGTGGGTTCCTGTCCGTTGACACACATCGGCACGATGGTATCCGATACATCCTCTGCACCGTAGCCGAAGATGAGTTCTCTTGCCATAAGGTTGTCCACATCGTTGCGCACCTTGCGTCCGCTCTTGAGATTCTCCAGCTGTATGCGGTTTGTTGACAGCCACTGGCGGTATGGATGCTTGCCTGCCAATCTTTCCTTTATCTCTCCGTCGTAATATATGCGTCCTTCCTGAGTGTCTATGAGCAATATCTTGCCCGGTTGCAAGCGTCCTTTCTCGGCAATCTCGCTCGGGTCGAAATCCATAACGCCCACCTCGGACGCAACCACCATCATGTCGTTCTTGGTGATGGTGTAACGTGCGGGGCGAAGTCCGTTGCGGTCGAGCATACCACCGGCATAACGTCCGTCGCTGAAGAGCAGCGCAGCCGGACCGTCCCAGGGTTCCATGAGGATGGAATGATATTCATAAAACGCCTTGAGATCTTCTGATATGGGATTCTTATCGTTGAAACTCTCGGGCACCATGACACTCAGGGCATGGGGTAAGGACAGTCCGCTCATGACGAAAAACTCGAGTACATTGTCCAGACTTGCCGAGTCGCTCATGCCGGGCTGTACTATCGGCGACAGATCACGGATATCGCCGAGAGCATCCGAACCGAGCACACTCTCACGCGCCTGCATCCACCCGCGGTTGCCTCGTATGGTATTGATTTCACCGTTGTGTGCCAGCAATCTGAATGGCTGGGCGAGGCTCCACGTTGGAAATGTGTTTGTGGAGAAACGGGAATGGACCAGAGCCAGTCCGCTCGTGAAATAGTTGTTGGTCAAGTCAGGGTAATACTGTCTCACCTGCATGCTTGAGAGCATACCCTTATACACTATGTTACGGCTCGAGAGCGAACAAACATAGAAATCTTTGTTTGCCACGCGTTTCTCGATGCGCTTGCGTATTATATATAAGGTACGCTCGAAAATCGGCACTTTGTCGTCGGTCACACCGGTAACGAAGACTTGTTTTATCGCCGGTTCACTGTCGAGGGCGGCGCGTCCCAGGCAGTCGGGATTGGTTGGAACATTGCGCAGATGCATGAGCGACAGGCCCTCACGCTCTATCTCCTCTATCATCACGGACAGAATGTGCTGCTGTTCGGCCTCATCCTTAGGCAAGAACACCAGACCTGTGCCATACTTTCCCTTCTCGGGTACGGGTATGCCCTGCAACAGAATGAACTCGTGTGGTATCTGGAGCATTATTCCAGCACCGTCACCGGTCTTGTTATCCGCTCCCTCGGCTCCACGGTGCCTCATATTCTCGAGCACTTTGAGAGCGTTGTCCACCAACTCGTGACTTTTGTTTCCGTGGATGTTTACTACCATGCCTACGCCACACGCATCGTGTTCGTACTCGGCATTATACAATCCTTTTACCATATTTTAATTGCATTAAGTTTGCGTATCGATGTAAAATAATTACATTTTGGATACAAAATTAGCGTTTTAGATATCAAAACGAAACACAAAAACTATCTTTAAATCTACTTTTGAAGACAAATCTACATAATGTAAGATAACACCCGGAAAAAACTTTTGATTTGTAATTATAAACACCCCAAAAATGCACATATCGTAAGCACGGGTTGAAAATAAGGAAAATAATTGGATACATAAGGTTCACCCACCATTAGTACTGATAAACCAATTTTGAGACTGCTCGCATTCATAGAGATAATAAGCCCCAATCGGTCATTAGACCGACAATGAGCATGATTGATGGTTATCGTATTGTCTGTTCACGTGTTTTGGGCTTCTATTTGTCGTCTTGC
>CAJKQX010000038.1 GCA_905202125.1 uncultured Prevotella sp. | reverse complement strand
TAGTTCGGCAGCAAAGATACTTCTTTCTAATTTAAGCCCTAATTTGAGTGCTTACTGCGCATTACATTTTCGACCGCGGCTACAATGATTTTTCCAACCTATACACGATTCATCGTATCAAGGCATTTTTCGTTGTAAGGGCAAAAACCAATGTGCGCATGAAGCCGAGAACATGGAAACGAAGACTCCCGAATGGTGTTGTATCGGATGAAATCGGCACTTTTACTGGATATAAAAGTTCCAAGAACTATCCCGAAGAGCTGCGCAAAGTCATAGTCATCGACCCAGAGGACGGCACCCAATACATCTTCCTAACAAACAATCTTGAGGCTTCGGCTGAGTTGATATCTCTCCTTTACCGCAACCGTTGGAGTGTTGAGTTGTTCTTCAAATGGATAAAACAGCACCTTAAGATAAAGAAGTTCTGGGGTACATCTGAGAATGCTGTACGCATTCAAATCTATTGTGCCATAATCACTTATTGTCTGGTGGCAATAGTGCAACACGATATGAAGCTGAAGCGAAGCATCTACGAAATACTTCAGATTCTTGGAATCTCGCTGACCGACAAAACACATCTCCGCGACCTGTTCGACAAATCGAATTTCAAGAATGTCAAAGACCTCTATGGCTCAAGTGAACCGAATTTATTTAATTTTTAACCACGTCCATTTTTAGTGGACAGTAGTGATAATTTTATATAGTTTACATTACCTCCCCATCATCTCCGCCACAGTCCGGAACTCCTCCACGACCTTCTCCGTAATTCCGTCTTTCGGGTCGTGCTTCGTGCGGTAATATCCCTGTGAGATGCTTGAACAGGTACGGCCGGGAAGAGCCATGCTGAGGAGCTTGAAGAAGTCTTTGTCTGAAAGACCTGCCTCAATGAGTCCAAGCCTGGTGAATGCCTGCTTGAGATGCCGCCACGACCAGCCTTCGTACTTACGAACGGAAGCGTCCTTCTTCTGCTCAAATGTGAGCTGACGGCAGATGTATGGGCCGGCATTGGACAACAGACTAAAGAAGAGGCGTTTTGCCTCACGGGAGGATGACAGCTTCTCGCTGAGGTATATGTCTGGGGTAGCCACCACCGTTTCCTGTACGGAGGGACTCTCACCGGCAGGGGGCTCCTCCATATCCTTCAACTGGTCCTTGCGGTGATGGATGATGCGGAACAGGTTGGCCATGAAATCCTGGAGTTCGGACACTGTGATATCGCCACGACAATGGAAAAGGAATTTCCCGATGGCACTCTTTTTCTGGTCGATGTCTGGGGTAAAGTTCTTTATGTAGTCCTGGAAATTGCGACGGAACTTCATCTCCACGATGTTGTTGTATGCCTTCTGCATTTCCTCGGTGCGCCCGTTGTCTATCTCATCGTCGGGAGTGGCGTTGTTCCATTGCGCTATCTCCGTGTGCACTCTCTTGCTGATATCCTTTCCGCCGTATTCCCTTTCTATAAGGATGCGCTCTGTAAGACGGGCGAGTTGCTGGGGAGAGAAATTGCGCTCCAGACTTTCGTTCAGCGCATACAGTTTGTCTGTCAGATCTGAGAGGGCGGCGCAGCATGCGATGCGGATGTCATGGTCTTCACCCAAGTCGGCTATCTGGCTGTTGAAACAGTCCGTGGAGAAATCGTAGATGTTCACTCCTGTCTGGCTTTCCGAGTCGCTGTATTTCTGCGCATTGGCGACAATATGCCTGCCGGTAAGTTCGGAAAACTCGTCAAGATAGTCCTGCCAGTCCTCAGCCAGCGTCCTGTGCAGGATGGTTAGTACTCAATTTAGGGCATACCACTTTGTATAGGCACTTTTGCAAGTGCCTATTGGAATGTTAAAAAATAATGTATTTATTAACTATTGGCATGTTGCCAATCCGATATTGCCTGGCCGCAGACTGAAAAAATCTCTGCAACCGTTAAAGATGTTAACAAAAAAATTCCCGAGATAATCCCAAGCCGATCCACCTTGCAGTTTCACTGTACTGATAATACTGTGGTAAGTTGCCGCCATCTTCGCTCCTTCGTCACTGCCAAAATGGAGCATGGAATTTCGTTGGGTTGTCAGCGTACGGACTGCACGCTCGGCATAAGCCCTCCAGTTTCTCCACCAGTCGCTTTAGCTCCTGATAGGTTAGATTCTTCTGAGAAAGGTGCAAACCATTTGTCATACGAATCTCCACAAGGATACGAACCGGAGATCTTTCCTTTGGAGTTTTCTCCTCTTCATGTGGCTGTGTTGGCGTTTGCTCTTCGTGTGATGGCTTGCCATCTACTTGCACTTCTACTATTTGCTTGCGTGTATCCCTGTACTATTTGTTAAACCCAAATCGCATTAGAGTTATATCCTTAACATTATATTCCATATCTTGCTCAGACATCAAAAATCCTCACAACGGGCGGAGCCCGACCTCCGCACGGTGTTGTGAGGGTCTCTCAGATATGGATGTGGCCCGCCGCCAATTCCGGGTTGTGCATCGGCGCCCGTCGGCCGTTGTTTTAATGCGCGACCGGGGGTACGGCGTATTGCGTTTTTCAGCCGCCATTCAGGCACGTGCCTCAGTATCACCTTTGTGAGGACTGTCCCGGCACTGCCGTATGATCCGCATCATTCATCATAAGCACACCGATGCTGTGGCAGCCTCGCCGCTATCCTCACGGGGTCAGGGCCGCGAAAGGATTTTGAGTGTCGGCGGGACGTTTCCGGCTGGGCAGTCTGAGGGAAATCAGGTGCCCGCCACTGTCCATCTATTCCATGTCGCATCTCCGTCGGGGGATGCCGGACGCGGTGCGCGGGGCGTCAGTAACGCGGCACGAACGGTCCGTAGAAAGCCAGGGAAATCTCGTTTCTTGCTTTTGACATCATGCTGTTGATCTCTTGTTCGTCAAACTTTTCGTAACGGAATGTCTCCTCGATGCGGTAAAGGATCTTGTCCAATGTTTCAGGCTTGAGACCAGTACCCGGATGGTCAGGATTAAGCTTGGACAGAGTACGGGCATTTACCTTGAGACGAAACGCAGCTTTCCTGCAAGAGGTCAGCGCCAGTTCCTCCAGGAGCTCGGCGACAGCGCGGGCGGCAATGGCTATCCACTCGCGTTCCTTCGCAGGTGATAACTTGCCATCCATACTACTGTCTCGGGTCAATTATGCTTCATTCACCTCTTCAGAGGTGACGAGTATGTCTTTTCCTTCGACCGGTAGCGAAATCCTAACGCACGAATGCTGTTAAAACAAGTTAAAATTCACCGATTTTCCGCTCAGACGCTGCACTCCTTGTAGTGCAGCAGTCAGCTGTAGACTTTGCTTATATTTGCATGTGTCAAGACATCTGTCGCCTTTTTCGCTCAAAGCATGCTTGGGCAGAGTGTGGGCGAGTCAATGTCTTCTATGGAATATTTTACTGAAAGAGAGTGTTTAATATTTAATATTTATGTGTATGGATAAATTTGTTTCTATGTTTGAAAACCTGCGTTCGCGGATGCCTGTGGCTACCGACTTTGACGCGGTTTGCGGTATGATCACGGACGGGCGTCTGAAAACGTCCACCGATCAGTATCGCGGCATCGTGGCCGACCTGTCGGCGGCCGAGGCGCGCGGCGATGTGGAGACGGCGCGTGTGCTCAAGGGGCGTCTCACGCAGCTGAAGGCGTCGATGCCGGCATTCGTGGCGTGGGTAACGCTGAAAGGAGGACGCACGGAGACGAACATCACAGGGTTTACGGGCTATGTGATGGTAGACCTTGACCATCTGCCCGACGGCACGTTTGCCGATGCGCTCGCCAAAGTGAAAGGCGACGTACACAGCGTGATGGTTTATGTTACAATCTCGGGCAAGGGCATCCGCGTGGTGTGTCGTATGGCGGAGACGGTCAGCAAGGCCAACTTTCGTGATGCCTGGACCACGGCCAACGAGTATTATGCCCGGCTGTGCGGATGTCCGTTTGATGTCCAGTGTTCCAACGCCACGCGTATGTCCGTCATCTGTCACGACCCTGAGGCCACGTACCGACCCGATGCAGAGCCTCTGGCGATAGTCTCGCGTCAGCCCGGAAAGGCCGTGCGCCGTGGACGCCCTAAGGATATCGGGGCTGCGGTCGAAGCGGCCAAAAGCGTGCTTGCCCGGAAGGGTATATATTATGTGGCCGGACATCACAACGAGTATGTGAGCCGTATGGCCTATATGCTCAATCGCTACGGGGTGGACGAGGAGGATGCCCTGGCGTGGCTCGGCGAGGAGTATGCCGATTACAATGCTTCCAATGGCAATCCGCTGCCCTCTATGGTGCATAGCGTGTATGCCAATAATGCGCATGAGCACGGCACGAAGAGACCTGATGGCCACAGGGACGGCGTGGCCAGACGCGGGAAGACCCCGATAGGCGTGTTGGAACAGTTTGTGAACGATCGTTACGTGCTGCGTCTCAATGTGGTCAGCGGTGCTGCCGAGTGGGCCCGGCGCACGGAGGACGGCAGCGGGGTGGGCGACTTCAGCGAGATGGACGACACGTTTGAGAACTCTCTCTGGTGCGAAATGCGCCGTGCGGGCGTCGATACCGACCTGTTCTCGGTTGTCACTCTTCTGAAAAGTGATTTCCTCAGACCTTATCATCCCTTGACGACCTATCTCGAGAGTCTGCCCGCGTGGGATGGATGCACCGACCATATTGGGCGTCTCTTCGCGCTGGTCCATCCTCGCAATGTGGCGCCGGACGTGTTCGACCTGTGCTGCCGCCGCTGGTTCGTGGCTATGGTGGCGGGTGCCATGCGAGATGATGTGGTCAACCACGAGATACTCGTGCTGCTCGGTCGTCAGGGCACGTACAAGTCGTCGTTCATGAACAACATCCTGCCGCCGTGTCTGCGCCAATATTACAGTGTGAAAACCAACAGCCACCGCATGGACAAGGATGATGCGTTCGCTCTGACCGAGAATTTTCTTATCAATTTTGAGGAGATCGACTCGATGCAACGTGCCGAGGTCAACCAGATCAAGGCGCTCACCACCGTTCCTTATATCAAGGATCGTCCCGCCTACGGACGTCGTAAGGTGCGTCTGCCTCACCGTGCCTCGTTCTGCGCCACGGGCAACAACCTCCAGTTTCTCACCGACGATACGGGCAACCGACGCTGGCTGGTGTTCGAGGTGGAGCGCATAGACAATCCCTGGACGGCGCATATCGACTATCGGGGTGTCTACGCCCAGGCCAAGGCGCTCATAGAGGGCGGATACAAGTTCTGGTTTGAGGGTGACGAGATAGACGACATCAACCGGCAGAACCGTGAATTTGAGACTCCGGACGCGGCACGTGAGATGATCGTGACACATTTTCGCCGTCCCAGGAGGGCCGAGACCGCGTCCTATCTCACCTCCACACAGATAGCCGCGCGCTTTGCTCCGCTCGTGAAAGTGTCACCTGTCGCGGTGGGACGCGTCATGCGCGACCTGAAATATGAGCAGATGAAGAATCACTACGGCCGATTCTGGAAAGTCATTGAGATTCAACCATCTGAGGTAGGTAGATATCTGCCCGAGGACAATCTCGAAGAGAGCTCTTTACCATTCTGAACGGCACTATTCGCACACGCCGCGTGACACATGTGACAGGATTTGCCTATATAGATATTTGGAAAAACAACAAAATTATATATCCTTTAAAGGACGTGTATTTTTGTGTATGATATATATGGTTCCGGGAAAACCTCTGTCACATGTGTCACCTGTCACGCCGACGGACCGCCGTATGTGGATGTGGCTCGCCGTTTCACGGGAGGAAACAGTCTCTCTTCGTGGCAAAAACCGCCGCTTTTCGCGTAAAAACCGCCGCTTTTCGTGGTGAAAACCACTTGTTTCCGACTCTGATTCCGGTGGATGGTCCGCCCTGATACGGCGAAATCCACGCTGATACATCAACCCGATTAAACCAAACTGAACGATGAAAGTATACACCAAACGTGAGCTCGCGATGCTCTATTTCCCTAAGGCCGCACCCAAGACGGCCACCAACCGTCTGGCGCGGTGGATCAACCGTTCGGACGAGCTGCGCCGCCGTCTCGAGGAGGCCGGTTACAGTCCGAAGAACAAACTCTACACCGTGCGCCAGATACGCATAATCTTCGACATTCTCGGCGAGCCGTGACGCCTTTTTCGGGCCAGGGCACCGCAGGGCATCCCACGGCATAAGTACGGGACGGAGATTTGCTACCTTTGCGTTGTCGGATGAAGACAGTGGCAGCGGCGCGCACTGCCCGTCGTGAGGCCGGCAATCGAATGTTTAACTCTCAAAAAACAAAAAAACATGATCAGATTTATTCTCAGAAAAAACACTATCACCAACAGTCCTTCCAAAGGCAAGTACTTTGCGTGGCCGGTGATAGAGGAGACTGTGGACCTGCGCGGTCTGGTGAAACACATGTCCGAGCACAACTCGGGATTCTCCGAGGCTATGTGTATGGGCGTGATCACAGCCATGCGCAACTGTATCAAGGAGATGATACTCCAGGGCAAGAACGTCAAGATAGACGACCTCGCCATCTTCTCATGCGGCATCCGCAACAAGCGTGGCGGCGCACTGATGGCCGAGAATTTCACCGTGACGCGCAATATCCAGGGCGTGAAATTCCGCGCTCGTGCCACGGGCTGTCTCTCCAACGAGAAACTCAACCTCGAGGCCACGTTGCGCCGCGCATCGTCCATCATCGGCGGCACTCTTGAGGATGATACCGAGGATGGCAGCGGCGAATAGTCTCCGCCATGTCGTGTCTGTCAGCCTGTTTATTCACCAATCATGCCCCTGACATGGGTCCGTATCCCTGATATGTCCCGGTGTCGGCCCTGTCTACTGAAAAGACAGGGCGGGGCTGAACTTAAAACTTTATCTCTATGAAAATATCCAAAGCCAACTGGCGTGTCATCATCAACGCCATCTGTACCATCATCACCACTCTTGTGGGGGCTTTCTCGGTGACATCGTGTATCACGGGTTTCTCCCTCTGAGCTGTATCTTATTGTCTTTCATGGCGGAGGCTGTGCGGTCTCCGCCTTCAATTTCAAACGATTTAAAATTTACGTATCATGATAACAGAAACATTTCCAATCATCATCGGTGGTGAAGAGGTGACAAGCGAACGTCTGCTCACCAAATCCACCGAGCCGGGCCTCATGATGAACGGCCCGGAGAGCGTGAGGTTCATCGTCGTTCACTGTTCGGCCACCCGTTCGGACCGCGACTACACCGTGGCGCAACTCTTGCGCGACCACAAGGCCCGTGGTTTCCGCACCGTGGGTTATCATTTCTATATCCGTCGCGACGGCACCATCACTCAGCATCGCCGTCTGCTCGAGGTGGGCGCCCATTGCCGTCCGTACAATCGTTGCAGCATCGGTGTGTGCTATGAGGGCGGTATCGACACCGCCGGACATCCTGCCGACACGCGCACGGCCCTTCAGCGCAACGCCCTGCTCATGCTCCTGGGCAAGCTCCGCCGCCTCTTTCCCGAGGCCGTCATCTGCGGCCACTGCGACATGCGCGGCGCCGTGCCCAAAGCCTGTCCCTGTTTCGATGCGAGGACGGAGTATATGTATCTCTGAACAGGGGCGTCAGTCTGCTGTGTCTTTCATTCCTCCACCACCTCGAACGTCTCGCAGTGTACGCCCGATATGGCCACGCTCATGCCGCCAACGTTCATGACGAGACGCCGGTCGCGATCTATGCGGATGACATAACCCTCAAGTCCGGCATAGTCGCCGGAGGTGAGGCGCAGCTTGACGTTGCCGCCGGCGTAGTATCGGAACGGGCGCAGCAGGAAACGGATGCGCTCGGGCGATGTCTCGAGCACGTGCATGAAAGGTCGCATCGTGGAGTGGGGTATGACGGCCGGACGGTGGGTGCTGCAATTGTTGCACAGATGATATCCCGAGAGCCTCTCGTCGAGATATCGTTGCAGCGATGAGGGCGTTCCCTGCAGGAATACCAGTCCGCTGACGCTGGGCTTCTCGATGGTCTGTATGCCGCGCGTGTCGGGGCGGCGCTGGTAAATGACGGTTTTATGAATGAAATGCGTGATATTGTCACGCGTGAGAATGTCGGTGAAGAAAGCCACCTTGTTGTGATGGATGAACAGGTAGCACCATGATGTGTCTTCGGTGTCGGTGGGGTTGGTGCAGGTACACTTTTCTACCTCTGGACCGACGGTTCCCGGTTCAGAAATACGGATGCCCTTTGGAATACTTCCCTCTGTATGGAATGTCGTTTCCATCGTCTTACAGGTATGTTTTCGTCGGCTTATAGTGTGGCAATTGTGCTATCCAGCGTCCTCATTCCCATACTATTTTATGTCTTCAGCGGATGATAGTTTATTTGATGTGGCCATAACGTAATTTTTTTAAGATTAAGACCATCAAGGCTTGTCGCGTCAGGCCTGTTTTCTTGTAAGAAACAGGCACAATAGCGTAACGAAATAATATTCAGCCGATTGAGTAAATGCAAATCTTTTGTGTTTCATACAAAACGGCTCCATTATACACCATTTCCGGAGATTTGAAAAACCTGCATAGTCCATCCATACATTCCCCGTTTGAATATCCTGCACCGAAAAAAAACACAAAATATATCAAATATGTCATATAAAACCCGTATCTTTGCAACGCAATGCCTGTTTCTTACAAGAAAACAGGCATTGTGCCGGAAAGCACTTACGTGTGGGTTATCCTTTTGATAATCATCTTGTTGGCCGAGTTTATTCTTGATGTGTCGAGCGATGCGAGATACACCTGCGTTGTCTTGTCGGAGTCGTGGCCGAGGCCCTCGCTGATCAGCGGCAGCGGTATGTTCATGTCGCGCGCTATGCTTGCCCACGAGTGGCGTGCCACGTATGTGGTGAGCGGCACGGTGAGCCCTATCATGCGGCCTATGCGCCGGAGGTTGCGGTTGGTGCGTTGCAAGGTCTGTTCGTATGCCGCGCGGTCGGCCGCCGACTCACCGGAAACGATGGGAAACATGTATGACGATCCGTCGGTCTGTTGTGCATATCTGCTGACAATGGCCTGCATGGGCTGTTCCCACTCTAAGGTGAGGCATTGGAATGTCTTGCGGCGGTGGTAGGTGAGGAGTCCGTCTTTGAGGTCCGACTTTTTCAGATAGGCGATATCCACGAACGACATGCCGCGGGTGTAGAAGCTGAACATGAAGATGTCGCGGGCGAAGGACAAGGACGGCCGGCGCGAGAGGTCGAGAGCCTGTATGGCCCGTATCACGTCGGTGGTCACGGCGCGGCGTCGCGTCTTGCCCACGGACAGGTGCACCTTGCGGAATATGCCGTCGTCACGGGCCACATCCTCATCCTCGGCCATGCGATAGAGTGTGCGGAGCGTACGCATGTAGCAAGCCGCCGAACTCAGTCGCAGTCCACCGTGCAGCATCCATGTCTCGTAAGCCTCCATCATGCGGGCATCCATCTCGTGGAATGTCAGGTCGATGCCACCGCGGAACCGCCGGAAGCTCCGCAGCGCGTTAGTGTATGTCTTGGCCGTGCCGTAGCATTGCATACGTGTCTTCTTGTCTATCTGAGCGCGGATAAAACCGAATACGCTCGGACATGGAGGTATCGCCCGGAGCGCGTCTGTCAGTTGCTCGAACGTGCAGCCGTCGGCCGACTGTTCCCGGATCGTTGCTGTATGCCGCATCTGCTCCATCTCCCAATCGGTCTTGGCGCGGTAGAGTCGCAGCAAAGCCCCGCGCGGATCATTGTTGTCCGATGATGTCAGGGTGATGATAGCCTCGCGCCTATGGTCCCACTCGTCGGGCCGGATATGATATGTGGTGCTGATGGTCGTCACCCGTCGCCGACAGACCACCCGGTAATACAGTGTCCCCTCGGCCTTGCTACCGGCAGAGGGCCGAAATTTCAGTTTGATTGTTGTCATAAGTCTTATCCATATAATTCGTTAATCCCGAATCGGTCATTAGAGTTCATGGCTGTTTTGGAGATTATATTTGTTGTATTGCGACCGTATTGTCGAAGGCATAGCGGGCTATGGCGAGACAATACGGGAAGCAAGACGACAAATAGAAGCCCAAAACACGTGAACAGACAATACGATAACTAACATTTATGCCCATTGTCGCTCTAATGACTGATTTGGGTTAATAAGACGGACAAGGTAGAAAAATAAAGCTGAGCGGACGGTGATTGTGTGATGTAAATGTCAATCAAACGCAATCAAGTTGCGGAATTAAGGAATAATAAAAAGTACAAGTAGAATCTCTTCTGCCATCACTCATTGAAATATTTCATGTATTCGCTGATAAAGTTTGGAGTGAACGTGTCGTTATCCATGTTGGCGAGTATTTCCTTGCGGCTCCAGAAGCGGCCGTCGGAGAGTTCCTCGGTGTTGGGGTGTATTTCGCTGTCGATGGTAGTGGTGTGGACGTAGACCAGTTCGCGTTCGCGAGTGCTCTCAAAGACATAATGACCGAGTTCGCGGATGTCGAAATCGGTGAGATTGAGTTCTTCCCGCGCCTCGCGGATGAGGGCAGTGCGCACGTTTTCGCCCAGGTCTACGTGTCCGCCACACGCCGTGTCCCATTTGCCGGGCTGTATGTCTTTCCATTCGGGCCGTTTTTGCAGATAGATATTGCCTTGATTGTCGAACACGTGAAGGTGAACCACCGGATGCAGTGTCATGCTGCCGTTGTGAGCTTCCTTGCGTTTGATGCTGCCCAAGATGTTGCCCGCCTCGTCTACGACGGGGAACAGTTCTTCGCTGTTGTCTATCATTGTTTTCAGAGTTTCATGGTTGTGGTGTAATACTCGGGAAAGAGTGTGCCGATATGTTCCGGCCGGTCGTTGAAGATGCCGTAGAAGGCGCTGCCGCTACCGCTCATCTGTGCATAGAGGGCACCGTGAGCGTAGAGTTGATCCTTTATCTCGCGGAGTTGCGGATGGCAGGTGAACATGGGACCTTCGAAATCGTTGGTCAACAGGTCCTTCCACGTGTCGATGGGCAGCTGAATGGTTTGGAGGCAACCTGTTTTGGGCCGGGCAGGCGTTATCATAGAGTAGGCCGTGCGTGTGGATATCGATACGTCCGGTTTGACAATAACGAGATACTTGCCCTTCAACTTGGAGTCTATGTCTATCTCCGTGAGCTTTTCGCCTATGCCCGTGGCATAGGCCGGACGGGAGGATACGAAGAATGCGCAGTCGGCACCCAGACGTGCGGCGTATGTCTGCAATTGTTTGAGGTCAATATGCAGCTGGAACGCCTCGTTGATAGCCGTAAGCATGAACGCCGCATCGCTCGACCCGCCGCCAAGTCCTGCCTGTGACGGGATGTTTTTCTTCAGATGGGCATGCACGCTCGGTATGTCGTGATGGGCAGCCAACAGATTGTAGGCCTTTATCACCAGGTTGTCGTCCTCGTTACAGTCGAGTATGCCACCTGTCATCTTCAGATCGCACGGAGCGGGAGATGGGAACTGCTCGTCCATGGGATATATCTCGAGCGCATCGCACAGTGGAATGGGGTAGAAGATGGTCTCGATGTCGTGGTAACCATCGTCTCTTTTGCTTACGACATTCAGTCCAAGATTGATTTTGGCACACGGAAATGTGATCATGATAAGGCTTTTTATGTTGGTTGGTATATAAGTAAAAATATGGTTGAGAGATTGGTCATTCAACTCTCAACCATTTTCTTTTCACTCGTTATTGTCCTTGTTGTCTTTTCTTTTTATCTTCTCGACGTAGGCATCTATCACGGCGATGGCCACGACATTGACTATATCGCGCACCGAACTTTCGAAATCGGTGAAATGTATCGGTTTGTTCAGTCCCATCTGTATCGGGCCGATGATTTCGGCATCCGGGCTGAGGGCCTGAAGCAGTTTGTAGCTACCGTTGGCGCTGCTCATGTTGGGGAATATCAGTGTGTTGACATCCTTGCCCTTCAGACGTGTGAACGGATACTTATCGTCGCGCAATTCCTTGTTGAGAGCAAAGTTCACCTGCATCTCTCCGTCGATACTCAGGTCGGGATAGCGCTTTTGCAGTTCGGCTACGGCGTTGTGCACTTTAATGGGACTGCCTATCTCGTCGGTTCCGAAATTGGAGTAGCTGATCATGGCTATGTTGGGCGTCTCGTTGAAGAACTTGACCGTATTGGCTGAAAGACGTGCTATGTCGATGAGTACATTCTCGTCGGGATGTCGGTTGATGAGCGTATCGCCGATGAAGAATGTACCTTTCTGCGTGTTGAGGATATGCATTGTGGCGAATGTATTGTATTCGGGGCGGATGCCTATCACCTCTTTTGCCACCTTGATGGTGTTGGAGTATTTGGTGTACAGACCGGTGATGAATGCGTCGGCCTCGCCCGTCTCCACCATCATCATGCCGAAATAGTTGCGTTCATACATTTTGTCGTAAGCCTCCTGGAAGGTATATCCCTGACGGGCACGCTTTTCGGCCAGATGTTTGGCAAATGTGGCACGACGTCCCTGCTCCTGGTCGGCACGCATATCTATGAGTTGTATGTCCGAAAGGTCCAGTTTGAGTCGTTGTGCCAGACGATGCAGACGGTCGGGATTGCCCAGCAATATCGGTTGGCATATACCTTCTGTCTTGGCTTGCACGGCTGCCTTCATCATCGTCGGGTGCGCACCTTCGGCAAATACCACGCGCTGTGGGTGCATACGTGCTGTGTCGTGCAGCTTGCGTGTGAGTTTTGTCTCCTGTCCCAACAGTTGCATCAGTCCTTTTCTATATGCGTCCCAGTCGGTTATCGGGTGCCGGGCCACACCGCTGTCCATCGCGGCTTTGGCCACGGCGGCACTTACCTCGGTGATAAGGCGCGGATCCACGGGTTTTGGTATGAAATATTTGGGACCGAAAGCGATGTCGTTGATATGATAGACCTCGTTTACCACATCCGGCACCGGCTGTTTGGCCAGATCGGCAATGGCGCGTACGGCCGCGAGTTTCATCTCTTCGTTTATGGCTTTGGCATGAACGTCGAGTGCTCCGCGGAAGATATATGGGAATCCGATCACATTGTTTATCTGGTTGGGATAGTCGCTGCGTCCGGTCGACATGAGCACATCGGGACGGCTGGCCATTGCGTCCTCGTAGCTGATCTCTGGCACGGGATTGGCCAGAGCGAAGACTATCGGCGTGTCGTTCATCGAGCGTATCATGTCTTGCGTCAGTACATTTCCTTTGGACAGTCCCACGAAGACATCCGCTCCACGTATTGCCTCCTCAAGGGTATGTACGTCGCGACGGTCGGTAGCGAACATTTTTTTCTGAGGAGTGAGGTTTTCGCGGTCGCTTGTAATCACGCCTTTAGAGTCGAGCATTACAATGTTCTCGATCTTTGCGCCCAATGCCACATACAGTTTGGTGCAACTGATGGCGGCGGCACCCGCACCGTTGACAACGATACGCACCTCATCAATATTCTTTTTGGCCACTTCGAGAGCATTGATCAGTCCGGCGGCCGAGATGATGGCCGTGCCGTGCTGGTCGTCGTGCATCACGGGTATGTCAAGACTCTTTTTCAGACGTTCCTCGATATAGAAACACTCGGGGGCTTTGATATCTTCAAGATTGATACCTCCGAAAGTCGGGGCAATCTTCTCTACTGTCTCACAGAATCTGACAGGGTCTTTTTCGTCTATTTCGATATCAAAGACATCGATACCTCCATAGATTTTGAACAGCAGTCCCTTGCCTTCCATCACCGGTTTGCCGCTCATGGCGCCGATATCGCCCAGTCCGAGCACGGCCGTGCCGTTGGATATTACAGCCACAAGATTGCCTTTGTCGGTGTATTTGTAGGCATCGTTCGGGTCGTTTTGTATCTCCAGACAAGGGAACGCCACTCCCGGAGAATAGGCCAGACTAAGGTCTGTTTGTGTGTGATATGGCTTGGTGGGTTTTACTTCAATCTTTCCAGGTCGCCCGTTCTGATGATATTCGAGCGCATTTTCTTTTGTTATCTTTACCATATATCTTGTATTTTTACAATCTTCCGATAGATTTCTTTAGACACGTTCTTTAGACACGCAAAGTTAATAAAAAAACTATTAAGAGAATTGTAGTTTCACATTTTTTTGTAACTTTGTATCAAAACGTATATTTATGCACAAAAATACCTTTTCAACAACACTTTATCGGCAGAATCTGCATGAGACAATTCTCAAGACGGCTACATCCGAATTTATGCGCAAAGGGATAAAGGCCGTCAAGATGGATGATATCGCCACGATGTTGTCAATATCCAAACGCACGTTGTACGAGATATTCTCCAACAAGGAAGAGTTGCTTTTGGAAAGTGTGAAGCTGTGTGAGAAGGAGTTTTCAGACCATATGGCAGAGTTTGAAAAAAATCCCGACAACAATGTCATCGATATAGTCATCGAGTTTTACATCACGCAGATACAATGGTTGTCGAACATCAACTTTCTTTATTTCTCAGACATACGCAAATACAAGAAGATGCGTGAGTATCTGGATACAAGGGAAGAGGAACGCAAGAAATCGAAATTATGGTTCTTTCATCGCGGAGTGAAGGAGGGGCTCTTCCGCAGCGATATCGATTACGACATCTTGTCGCGCATCGGAAATGCCGCGATGGAACATATCATGCGGTCGCAAATGTATGAGGAATACGACATGAAATTGATTTTCAACAATATCATATTCCTGTTTGTAAGAGGCATCTGCACCGAGCGCGGGATCTCGCAGTTCGATTACAAAATCCGCGACAAGTTCGGTGGCATACATTAGACCGGTTGCGGGGATCTCTCTTCTATCCTGCATTATTCATAGAACTTCCTGCTACAAATCCCAACTGACTGCACCTCAGCGAAGTGCTCACTCTTTCTCTTTGAAAGTAGGGTTTACTACATTCTGCATCGGCATCGTTGTGCTTTCACTGATGCACAGCCATTTGGTATTCTCGCGACGGAATCCTATGAATAATGCAGGCTATAATCTCGTCACGGCTTTCACGCCTTTCACCGTTTTCAGTTTTTTCAGCAGGGCTTCAAGTCTCGATGTGTCGTCGAGTTGCACCACGATATTTCCACGGAAGAGGCCGTCGTTGCTGTCTATATTGATGGAGCGCATCACGATGCGTTCTTCTTTGGAGATGATGCTTGTGATGTTGTTGACAATACCGAGGTCGTCGTTGCCTATCACGCGCAAGGTGATGTTGTATTGCGATGTGCCCTTGCCGCTCCAGCGCGCCTTGACTATGCGGTAGCCGAAACGCTTGCGCAGTTCGGGCGCGTTGGGACAGTTGGTGCAGTGCACCTTGATGCCGCCGTTGATGGTCACGAATCCGAATATCGGGTCGCCGTATATCGGATGGCAGCATTTGGCCAGCGTATATTCTATTCCTTTGAGGTTGCGGTCGATGACGAGCACATCCTCATGTTCCGACTTGAGATGTTCGTCCTCGATGTTGTCATAGTTGAACTCCTCGGCCGAGCGGGTAGGGGCCGGCGCATTGAGGTTCAGGTCGTGGTTTCTTACCTCGATGTATTTCTCGATTACGTTGTTTATATCCAGTTTCTCGTCGGATATCTGTTTGTAGAAATCGGACACCTCTTTGAATCCCAGCTTTTTTATCGTCTGCTGCATGGTGCTCTCGTCCACGTCCATCTTTCGGTTTTTCAGCTTTCTGGCCAACATCTCTTTGGCATACAGTCCCTCCTTGACCTGTGTCTCCTTCAGCGCGAGCTTGATTTTGGCTTTTGCCCGGCTTGTCTTTACGATGTTGAGCCAGTCGCGTTTGGGTTTTTGGTTGGACTGAGTGATTATCTCTATCTGGTCGCCGGAGTGGAGTGTCTCCCTTATCGGCACGTTCTTGTTGTTGATACGCGCGCCGATGCACGTGTTGCCCACGTTGGAATGTATGTGATAAGCAAAGTCGAGCACCGTGGCCCCTTTGGGAAATTTGAAGAGATCGCCTTTGGGCGTGAACACGAAAACCTCGTCCTCGTACAAGTCCATCTTGAACTGGTCCATGAGTTGCAGGTCATCGTTGGCCTCAAGCGCATTGCGTATGTTGCCGAGCCATTCGTCGAGTCCCGTTTCGCCCTTGATGCCCTTGTATCTCCAGTGAGCCGCCAGTCCGCGTTCGGCTATTTCGTCCATGCGTTCGGTGCGTATCTGCACCTCCACCCACTTGTTTTGCGGGCCCAAGACGGTGATGTGCAGGCACTCGTATCCATTGCTTTTGGGCACCGACAGCCAGTCGCGCAGACGTTTGGGGTTGGGCATGTACATGTCGGTGATGATAGAGTAGGTCTGCCAGCACAGCATCTTCTCCTTGTCGAGAGGCGAGTCGATGATGATACGGATGGCGAAGAGGTCGTAGATGCCTTCAAACCCGCATTTCTGTTTCTTCATCTTCTGCCAGATGGAGTGTATGCTCTTGGTGCGTCCCTTGATGTGGCATTTGATGTGGAGGTCGTCCAGCACCTTTTTTATCGGCGAGATGAAATTCTCGATATACGCGTCGCGCGAGCGTTTGGTGGCGTTGAGCTTTTCCTTTATCATGTAGTAGGCGTCGTGCTCGAGATATTTCAGGCTGATGTCCTCCAGTTCGCTCTTGAGCTTGTACAGACCCAGCTGATGGGCCAGCGGCGCATAGAGATAGCTTGCCTCCTCGGCCACTTTGGTCTTGGCCTCGCTGTCTTCGCAGTCTCTTATCTGTCTCATGAGGTTCACGCGGTCGGTGATCATGATGAGTATCACGCGCAGATCCTCGGCGAAGGACAAGAGCAGGTTCTTGAAATTCTCGCTTTCTATCACCGGGTTCTTGCTGTACAGTTCGCCTATACGCGCCAGTCCGTGGATGATTTGCGCCACGCCATGACCGAAAAGCCGTTCTATCTCGGCTATCTGCGCATCGGTGTTGTCGATGATGTTGTAAAGAAGTATGGCTATCACGCATTCGCGTTTCATGCCTATCTCCTCCACCTCCAGCTCAGCGGTCTGAAGGTCGAGAATTATAGGGTTGAGGCCGAATATGTTGCGATGTATTCTGTTTTCGTTTATGGCATCTTTGAGAATCCTTTTCAGATATTTCACATCGTTATCTTCCAACGAGTCGCCTACCGCGGCGTGAAGATATCTGATTATTCTTATCAATTCTTTTTTCTCGTCTATGCTGAATGTGAGTCTTTCCATATTTCTTTTTGCAAACGATTTTACGTGCAAAGTTACAAAAATTCGCGAAACGGCCTCAATATAATTACATTTTATTGTGTTTTGTTGTATTATAAAAATATCATTTTATGATAATTATTTTATGACAGGTCTTCTGTAATTGGAAAAACATTCGTAAATTTGTCGGAAATACATATAGAATTTTTTAAAACCAATCATTATGTTTACTACACAAGACTTAAATCAGCTTTCGGCCAAAGGCATATCGAAAGAACAAGTGGAACATCAGTTGAACGAGATAAAGGAGGGTTTTCCCTACCTTAAGATCGACGCTCCCGCATCTATTGGCAACGGTATAATGCATCCGGACGATGAGGAAAAGGGCAGATACATCAAAGAGTGGGAAGACTATTCTGCCGAGGGACACAAGATCGTGAAATTCGTACCCGCCAGTGGCGCGGCCAGCCGTATGTTCAAAGACCTGTTTGCGTTCCTCAATGCTCCGTACGATGTGCCTACCACCGACTTTGAAAAGTATTTCTTCGAGAATAGAAAGAAATTCGCGTTCCGCAAAGCTCTCTGCGACAAATGCAAGTGCAATGATCATGGATGTGCAGGAACATTGGTTGAAGACGGACAATACAAGGCCGTGGTAGAGAATCTGCTCTGCGAGAAAGGCCTCAACTACGGACAGCTGCCCAAAGGACTCCTCCTCTTCCACAACTACGAGGACGGACCGCGCACACCGATGGAGGAACACCTCGTAGAGGCCGCCCTCTATGCCAGCAGCAACGGCGAGGCCAACGTCCATTTCACTGTGTCGCACGACCACATGGAGCTCTTCAAGGCCAAGGCTATGGAGAAGGCCGGATATTACGAGAAGAAATTCGGCGTACATTATAACATATCCTTCTCCGAGCAAAAACCGAGCACCGACACCATAGCCGCCAACATGGACAACACGCCTTTCCGCAACGAAGACGGCTCGCTGCTCTTCCGTCCGGGCGGACACGGCGCACTGATAGAGAACCTCAACGACATAGATGCCGATATCATCTTCATCAAGAACATCGACAACGTGGTGCCCGACAGGCTGAAAGCCGACACCGTGGAGTACAAGAAACTCCTGGCCGGTATACTCGTCAGCCTGCAGCAACGCGCGTTCGGCTATCTCCGTCTGCTCGAGACGGGATGCTACACACACGCCCAGCTCGAGGAAATCGTCCGCTTCGTACAGCGCGATCTGTGCTGTCGCAAGGCCGATATCAAGGAGTTGGAAGACGCCGACCTCGTCATCTATCTCCGTCATAAGCTCAGTCGTCCGATGCGCGTCTGCGGTATGGTGAAGAACGAGGGCGAACCGGGCGGCGGTCCGTTCGTCTGCCACAATCATGACGGCAGTGTCAGCCTCCAGATACTCGAGTCGAGCCAGATAGACAAGAACAACGCCGACTACGTGAAAATGTTCAAGGAGGGCACACATTTCAATCCTGTAGATCTCGTATGCGCCACCAAGGACTACAAGGGCAACCATTTCAATCTGCCCGATTTCGTGGACAAGAGCACCGGCTTCATCAGCTACAAGAGCAAGAACGGCAAGGACCTCAAGGCACTCGAGCTGCCCGGCCTGTGGAACGGCGCCATGAGCAACTGGAACACCATCTTTGTCGAGGTGCCCGTATCCACATTCAACCCCGTGAAGACGGTCAACGACCTGCTGCGTGACCAGCATCAGTAATCATAAAATATTACTCCCAAATCGGTCTGATTACCGATTTGGGAGTAAATGTTTCCGTCTACGTCACACTCGTCTCTCGTGGTATGGGGGTAATAATTGATCTGAATATTTGTTTTGCAAGTTCTGATATAGCAAAATTAGACGTTTAAATACCCGACAACTGTTAAATTTCACCTCCATTTTCTCACTTTTTCCAAAAATCCTTGCACGGTCCAAACTAAAGTAGTACCTTTGTGATACCAGAACCCGCCAAGCCTCTCAACGATGCTCAAATGAGCGGGTCGTTTTTTTATATATACACGTGACCCCAAGAATACCGTTCAGCAAAATATATTCAGAAGAAAGCAGTTTGGTGGCTTTGCTTCAATCAAGAGGATTGTCAATAACCGATAAGAATAAGGCTCAACATTACCTTAAACACATCGGTTATTATCGTTTGTGGCATATATGTACCCTCTCCTTAGAATACCGAAAGACCAGCATTTATACAAAAGAGGTGCCACGTTTGACAAGGTGATGATGCTATATCGTTTCGACAAGAAACTACGCCTGCTGCTTTTCAATGAGATAGAGAAAATCGAGGTGGCAGTGCGCAGTGCCATTGTCAAACATGGTTGCGAGGTTACAAACAATCCTTTCTGGATGACCAATCCTGCGAATTTCTCCAATCCTGTAAAGTTCAACAAGACAATCCGACTTATAGATGATGAACTGAACCACTCAAAAGAGGAATTCATCACGCATTTTAAGGAAATCTATTCCGACCCTTATCCTCCTGTATGGATGCTATCAGAAATCCTGCCATTGGGTGTACTGACCAACATATATACAAACATCAAGAACAAGAAAATAAAGAAGCGCATATCGCAGTCCTTTCACTTGCAGATAGCACCTTTTGAGTCATGGATGACAATTATCACACTGACCAGAAACCTATGCTGCCACCATGCACGTATTTGGAATAAACAGAATACACTTCGACCAATGATACCAAATATTATCGTTGGGCCATGGATAAACCTGCCAACAGATACACTCAGGATTTATTTTGATATGTGTATCATCAAGTATTTCCTTGATGTCATATCTCCAGGCAACGACATGCTTGGCAAAATGCTTGCTCTTTTTACCGAATATCCCGAAGTTGACCTTGGCGCATTGGGCTTCCCGTCCGGCAGATGGCAGGACGAACCTCTGTGGAGTACCAAAAGATAAGACAGATACAGTAAGAAAAAGAAAATATGGGGTGGCTTGTAGCCACTTCATAATCCTTTCAATTTTCTCTTTACTGGACAGTCATAAACTTTCTTTTCCTCTCAAATTGCCATTATTGCCTTACATTTACATCTAAATAAGGTTAAAATCGTTAAATCTTCACTTTCCTTAAACCTATAAATAACCCCCTACCCACTTTTCTACCACATTAACCATAAATAACTGACATTCAAGTGCTTCTATATTTGAGGGTTGTATTGCGACCGTATTGTCGAAGGCATAGCGGGCTATGGCGAGACAAGACGGGAAACAAGACGACAAATAGAAGCCCAAAACACGTGAACAGACAATTCGATAACCATCATTCAAGCCAATTGTCGGTCTAATGATTTGGGTTAAAAATTTGGATTTGCGAGCGAGTCCGTCAGGTGTCTGAATAATAAGGTTCGTCACTCACAAATCCGTATGAACCATTCATTTCACACCCAGCGGAATGACGTAACCGATAATGCCGGTCTTGGTCCAGCGATGGGCCGAATCGGAAGAGATGTTTTCATTAATAGAATAATAGTAGTTGGCGCCACAATTGTATTCATAGAGTGGAATTGTGCCATCTACATGCGATGTATAAACGAAGCCGAGCATGAGGGCGGTACCCTGAACGGGTGCTCCGTCTGCAGAGATTACGAGGCGCGACTTACCTTTTTGGGTTATGGAAAAAAGAGCTTGAAGACCATTGGCTTTGGCAACAGGGATGGCACATACGGCCGCTTCGGTCTGAGAGGAGGAAGATGTGGAATAGATGTGTTGACCGTCCTTCCATGATTGCAGCAACGTTGTGGTCTTGAGACTGTTCAGTTGGTTTGCCTTAAGGTATTGGTCGAACGTGCGTTTCACGGCGGCAGCCTTGTCCTTATCGGGAATTATTTCGTAGATGGGGGTCGGCTCATCGGGGAATCCAAGCAGGGCTCCGTTTTCCGGAGTACAGTCCTGCAGCCATGCTATCAGCTCGCCCTGAGAGGGATTGGCAGAAAGCAAAGCGGTGTTTCCGCCTTCCAGTGTCACGCGCAAAGCTCCATCGCTGTGCATTTTTCCTTCCGGGTCGTAATCGGGCACATGAATGTTCATTGGTATTTGTGCCTTTTCCATGGCTTTGATAGCAGCGCTTTCACAGATCATCTCTGCCGACGGAGCATGGTCTGCTGTTGTCTCCGCCGGAGGAAAAGCTGCCGTGCGATAGAGACCGCCGATGCGCATTCCGGTAGAAGCGGAGGTGATGAGGTGAGTGCCGTATTTGGAAATGATGTCCCGCGGAGTCAACGTCTTGACATCGCTCAGAAATTCATCTGAAAGCACACGCTCGGGATGTCCGTTCAACAGGTAGAGGAGATTCAGTCGATGAATATGAAACCGGTAGTTGGTGCGAATGTGTGTGAATGAGAAACAAGAGGAGTGGGCGAAATAGTTGGTGAACCACGGGTCGGTGCTGATGTTTGCCTGCACGTCTGTCGGCATTTTGTCGGTACTCATGTAAGTGTCCACATCGCTGTATGAAATTGTGGCATGCGACAGCATGTAATAATCCTTGCCGAGCTTATCCAGTTTCTGAAGGTCGACAATGGGAGCCTTGATGGCCTTTGGGCTGAGATAGGGTGCGCAGATGTCGTATCCGGCACCTATTGTCTGCTTTTCTTGAACGGGACTGATGTCTATCGCCACGATGTCTTGGGGTGTATCGGGCACTATATGGTCTGATTTCGAACCGGAGTTATCGTCCGAAGATGTGTCGCCATCGGTGCAAGCACCGAGAGACAAGAGCAAAACGGAGAAGAGCAATGAAGGAAAAAACTTCAGATTATCGAATTTCATATCTCTCATTATTTAAGATGATCATTATAAATCATCCTGATTATTTTGATTCATTTATAGGCTTTTCCGCCTTGACTGTATTCTTGCCGGCAGCCGTCCATGCAATGATGCCGCCACGCATGTCGTACACGTTGTATCCCTTGTCCTTCATCTTCAGTGCCGCGTTGTGGCTACGGCGTCCGCTGCGACAATATATATAATATGTTTTGGATTTGTCGAGCTTGTCGATACCTTCGCTAAACGCGTCTGCATTGAGGAAATCCAGCAGTACAGCGCCGTCGATATGACCATCTTCGTATTCAGAAGGAGTGCGCACGTCCAGAATTACGGACGTAGTGTCGCTCTTTACCGCACTCTCATATTCATCGGGCGACAATATCTGTATTCCGTCATCGGCTTGGCAACTCATGCAGAGTCCTATTGCCGCCATTATCGTTGTAATTATCTTTTTCATATTGTGTCGTGTTTTCCCTCCTTTGTCCGGCCGGGGCATTCGGTGAATGCAAAAATAGAAAAAATACTCTTTAGCACATTTGTTGCAGACAAAAGATTTGAGCGCATTATGGTAATTTAACATCCGCAGGCGATCACATAATCAGAATACCCCGTCCTGACGACAAAACATAATGAGCTTTACAGCAAAGCGTATATCGAAAATATACATTTTCTTTGCAGAAAAATAATACTACATTCCGGCGATTGTGCCTTTATGAGACGCGACAACCTGTTGTGGCTGCGAAAGCGGGTGAAGGAGGGTCGGCCCTATCGTTCGATAAGGCTGAAATTCTCGCGCGAGTTTCTGCGCGAATTCTATCAGACCATCAATCGCAGTGACATTCCCTCAGACGTGAAACGTGATAAGTCAAGTCTGTGTGTGATTTCTCAAAAGTTTATAAAGAGACTTTCGGCGTAGCACCGACCGAAAACGCTCAATTGGCACCATTTGCCCCATGAAATATAAAAGGTTTGGCGGAATATATGGAGTGATGGACCGAAAATAATAGCTTCATCCTGATTTTTGGGGTGATAAACCTTAATTTTCAGACATCCAACGGGCGCGAATGCAAATCCAAATTTTTAACATTTCGTTTTTGCAGGATTTACTTCCGTTTCAGAAAGACACGAAGCCGAAAAACGGGAAAAATCGTTCCGCGAAACGTGAAAAACCGTCCGATCTTACGATTTTTATACGGATCATCAGACATTTGGAGTGATATACAGAAGGTTAAACCCCAATCGGTCATTAGACCGCCAATATGTTTAAATCAGATGATTAAT
>CAJKQX010000037.1 GCA_905202125.1 uncultured Prevotella sp. | reverse complement strand
GTCAAAGTGAGCAATTCTGTTTGGCCAAAGGGGTCAAAGTTGTGTGGCTTTTCCAACGATACACAATCATAAAATCTGTCAGACGCATTTTGGCTTTGTGACCGTTGTTCCTGATTCCTGCCACATCATTGGTAAGTTCAATAATGCGTTGTGACTTGATGGCATTGGCGGCAACCAAAGTGTTCTCGTTTTGTATCTTTGCTTCCGAACTGGCTTCCGGAACAAGGTATAACTTTAAGAACTCGTAATCCCGCTTGCCATTCAGATAGATATCGAGATAAATCGACTTGTTTCCGTTCGCCAGATTTTTGTAGCGAATACGAACCGGCTCTTTAGCCTTGCTCACTTTCTTTCTTGGCATAGTTCAAATGTTACTTGGTTCATATACAAAGGTACAAAAAATAACCCATATACAGTAACAAACAAGTAACAAAAATGCACCTAATAACTGCTATTAGATGCAAATAATGAAATCAACTGAAATTATAACCTATGCTCGTAATTAGTTGTTATATAATGGTTTTATTTCTCTTTTTTGGCACTTGCTTATTTTGTTACTCGTACCTGCACTTACTACTATGGAAGTAAATACTGCAAAAACCAAATGTTAAATATTTGGATTTGCATGCGCAACCTCAAGGTATCAAAAGTAGGGCCGTGGGCCTGTTGCGGCTCTACACCGAAGTGCTCACTCTTTCTCTTTGAAAGTAGGGCTTACCACATTCTGCATCGGCATCGTTGTGCTTTCGCTGATGCACCGCCATCCGGTATTCCCGCAAAGGAATCCTATGACAAATGCAGGTTAAAATAAATATTAAAATTTGTGTGTTATCATTATTTGTACTATATTTGCGGTTAATTTCTGACATGCGTTTTTTTCGTACCCGGCGGCGTGTCGGGAAATGTGCCCGGATGTGCATGCGTCAAGAACCGTGTCGGCAGACCAACCCTAACAATGATTACACATATACATAAACAATAAATACAAATAATGAAACCTGAACGTAAAATTCTAATCATGTCGGCCCTTATGGCACTCGGATGTGCCACAGCCATGCAGGCGGCCGACATTAAAATCAAAATCACAAAGAAGTACATCAATTTCCCCATTTCCCACAAGGTGGACCGCAAGCCGATGGTGCTCTCTGTCAAGGGTCAGGACCCCTGCCGCTTTGTCATACGTCTGGCCGAGGGTGAGCCCGACTACTGGACATTCCGCGACGTGAGCGCGCTCAAGGGCAAGACCGTCACCCTGAGCTACGACGGCAGCGAGGCCGCCCTGGCCAAGATATATCAGGACGACCGCATAGCCGGCGAGGACGAGATATACAACGAGAAATATCGTCCGCAGTATCATTTCTCCACCCGCCGCGGATGGATCAACGATCCCAACGGACTGATCTACTACAAGGGCAAGTATCACATGTACTATCAGCACAACCCGATGGAGCGCGACTGGGAGAACATGCACTGGGGACACACCGTCAGCACCGACCTCGTGCACTGGCAGGAGCAGCCTGTGGCCATTCATCCCGACTCGGTGGGAACAATCTTCTCGGGCTCGGCCGTCATCGATTATGACAACACCGCCGGATTCAACGGCAAGAACGGTGAACCCGCTCTCATAGCCTACTACACCGCCGAGCACCCCAAGGCTCAGCGTCAGTGCATGGCTTACAGTCTCGACGAGGGTCAGACATTCACCAAATACAGCGGCAACCCTGTCATCGACTCGCATGAAAAATGGCAGAGCCACGACACACGCGACCCCAAAGTGTTCTGGTATGCACCGGGCAAGCACTGGGTGATGGTGGTCAACGAGCGCAACGGACACTCCATCTACAACTCTACCGACCTGAAAAACTGGACTTACGAGAGCCACATCACAGGTTTCTGGGAGTGCCCCGAGCTCTTCCAACTGCCGGTGGACGGCAATCCCAACAATAAGAAATGGGTGATGTGGGGAGCATCGGGCACCTATATGATAGGTTCGTTCGACGGCAAGAAATTCACACCCGAGTTGCCCAAGCTCTGCAATCTCAACGGCAGCGCATACGCCGCTCAGGTGTTCAACAATATACCCGAGAGTGACGGCCGCGTGATAAAGATGGCATGGGCCCGCGTATCGTTCGACGACATGCCCTTCAACGGTTGCATGCTCCTGCCTCAAGAGCAGATACTGCGCACCACCAACAGCGGACTGCGACTGGTGAGCCGTCCCGTGAAGGAGGTCGACCAGCTCTTCGACAAAGTATATTCCGGTGGCAATCTCACCGCCCAACAGGCCAACGACATCATGAAACGCTTTGACGGCAACGATGTGCTCCGCATCCACGCCAAACTGCATCTCACCTATGCCACCGATGCCGGATTCAGCTATCGTGGCCAGAGACTGGTGAGCTACGACATGAACGGCAACCGTCTCAACGGCGAATTTTATGCCACCGACGAACCGGGCAGCATGGATCTCGACGCCGACATCTACGTGGACCGCGGCGTGGTGGAGGTTTATATCGACGGCGGACTCTTCTCCTACTCGATGAAACGCGACGTCAAGAGCACCAATCCCGAGGGTTACGTGTTCTGGGGCAACAACCTCGAACTCAAGAACCTTGAGGTGTACAACGTCAAGTCGATATGGAACAACAAATAATAATATCGTAAACACAACTAAAATCATAAACTGAAATGAGTAAATCAAGCAAACTGACGCTCGTGCCGGTGATGTTCACCTTCTTCGCCATGGGCTTTGTAGACCTTGTGGGCGTCACATCCAACAACCTGCAGGAAGATTTCGGACTGTCCGACTCGGCAGCCAACCTCTTTCCTTCGCTCGTGTTCTTCTGGTTCCTCATATTCTCAGTCCCCACCGGACTGCTGATGAACAAGATAGGACGCAAGCGCACGGTCATGCTCTCGCTCATTATCACCGTGCTCGCCCTGTTCCTGCCGTTGCTCGACTCGTTCCTGCCTTCTAAGGACGCACAGATTGTGCTGATGTACATCTCATACTCGCTCCTCGGCATAGGCAACGCACTGATGCAGACATCTCTCAATCCGCTGGTGTCGGCCATGGTCACAGGCCATCTGGCAAGCACGCTCACCTTCGGACAGTTCATCAAAGCCATCGCGTCGTTCTGCGCACCTATCATCGCTATGTGGGGCGCCACTACCACCGCTCCTGTATTCGGTCTGGGATGGCGTGTGCTCTTCCTCATCTATTTCGTGATTGGTACCATCGCCACCATCATGCTCGGCGCCACATCCATCAAGGAGGAGCCTATGGACAAGGCGTCGTCCGTGGGCGACTGCCTAAAAATGCTTTCTGTGCCCGTGGTGCTGCTCTCGTTCATTGGCATCATGTGTCATGTGGGTATTGACGTGGGCACCAATGCCGTGGCTCCCAAGATAATGCTCGAGCGTCTCGGCGTCGACGGACAGTCGCTCACCGATTTCGAGTATGCCACAAGCATCTATTTCCTGTTCCGTACGGCCGGCTGTCTGTTGGGCTCGATACTCATGCGTAAGATGAGTGTGCGCCTGTTCTTCACTGTCAGTGTGCTGATGATGGCTTTAGGAATGATAGGTTTCATCTTCGGAACAGAGAAATGGGAACTGTGGACAGCCATCGCCCTCGTGGGATTCGGCAACTCCAACGTGTTCTCGGTCATCTTCTCGCAGGCTCTCATCACCGCTCCCGACAAGAAAAACGAGGTGAGCGGACTCATGATTATGGGTCTCTTCGGCGGTACGGTGTTCCCGTTGCTCATGGGATTTGCCACCGATACGGCCAAAGCCGCAAACGCTGTCAATCCGCAGTTGTGGGCTGCCGTGGTCATGTTGTTGGGCGTCTTGTATCTCCTTTCTTATGCCAGAAAGGTGGAGCAATAATAATACTATGTAATTAAAACAACGTAAGAGATATGGCAAAAAATTTGATTGTAGGTCTGGGCGAGGCTCTTTGGGATGTGCTGCCCGACGGTAAGAAAATAGGAGGAGCACCGGCCAATTTCGCCTTTCATGCTTCTCAGTTCGGCAACGATGCAGTGGCCGTGAGCGCGGTGGGACGCGATGCGCTGGGCGATGAGACACTGGCCGCCTTCGACAGCAACGGTCTGAACTATATCATGCCGCGTGTGGACTATCCCACAGGCACCGTACAGGTGACTCTCGACGAGGCCGGCGTGCCCAACTATGAGATAAAGGAAGGTGTGGCATGGGACAATATACCCTTCACACCGGAGATAGAGGATCTGGCCAGGCGGTGCGATGCCGTGTGCTGGGGTTCGTTGGCACAGCGCTCCGAGGTGTCGCGCGAGACGATAAACAAGTTTCTCGCATGCACCAAAGACGACTGTCTGAAAATCTTCGACATCAATCTGCGTCAGCATTTCTATTCGAAAGAAGTGATTGAGGCGTCGCTCTCAAAGTGTGATGTGCTCAAGATCAACGATGACGAACTGGTGATTGTAGGCGACATGTTCGGCATCGATGTGACCGATGTGGACAAGGCTTGCGACGAGATGTTGAGACAGTTCGGACTCAAAATGCTCGTGCTCACCTGCGGAGCCGTATGCAGTCATGTGTTCACGGCAGCCGGGAAATCCCATCAGCCCACACCTAAGGTGACCGTGGCCGATACTGTCGGAGCTGGCGACTCGTTCACCGGGTCGTTCTGCTCGGCCGTCCTTAACGGTAAACCGGTGGCTCATGCCCATGCGCTGGCAGTCAAGGTGAGTGCCTTTGTGTGTACACAGAACGGGGCCATGCCCAAGCTCCCGGCAGAGATGACGGATGAGTGTAAATGATCATTTATATAATACGAAAAAAGGATGCCGTACATCAATCTGTGCGGCATCCTTTTTTTATCTGCCTCGTTGAGGCACCTCGCCATGATGTGATCGCTATCTGCGCGATGGCGATCATTCCGTCTCCGTCTCGGTCACGATTTTAGGACCGCGCACGGTTTCCTTTGCCTTCAATCCCGATTTTATCTCGATGTTGATGCCGTCGCTCAGTCCTGTGGTCACCTTGCGGCGCTCGTAGGTCTTGTTCTCGCCGTTGCCCTTGACCACATACACGTAGGTCTCGTCGCCGTCGAACTCGATGCAGCTCTCGGGTATGGACAACACATGGTCGGCCGTGGCCAGCACTATCTCGGCATTGGCGCTGTATCCGCTGCGGATGCTTTTCGTACCGGTGCTCTTCACGGCCGCCTTTATCTCGAACTGGTTGGCTCCGTTGTTCTCCACCGCTTTGGGCGAGATATATTCGAGAGAAGCCTCATACTCGAGGTCCTGCAATGCTCCGATGGTGATCTTCATAGGCATGCCCGTGACCAGACGTCCCACATCGGTCTCGTCGATGTTGCCGCGGAATATCAGGTCGTTCATGTCGGCCACGCTCGCGATGGTAGTACCGTCGTTGAACGTGTTGGACAGGATGACCGAGTTGCCCACTTTCACCGGTATGTCGAGTATCACGCCCGTGATGGTCGAGCGTATGAGAGTGGAACTGGCGTTGGCGTTGCTCTTGGATACGCCGTCGCGCACCACCTCAAGATTGTCCTGTGCGGCCTTATGTTCTTCCACAGCCTGCTTGTAGGTCTGTGCTATCTTGTCGTACTCATCGGCCGAGACGAGTCCCTTGTCGTACAATGTCTTCTCACGCTCGTGGTCGATGCGCGCCTGCTTCAGGTTGATTTCGGCCAGGCGCAGACGCGATTGCGCCGAACTGAGCTGCCCCATGTCGGGTATCACTTTCACTTTGGCTATCACCTCTCCTTTCGTGACGGTGTTGCCGGCCTCCTTGAGCAGTTCGGTGATGATGCCCGATATCTGCGGCTTCACCTCCACCTCGTTGCGCGGTTCTATCTTTCCCGTGACAATGGTGGATTTGCGTATGTCTGTCGTCTTGGGCGTGAACTCCCGGTAAGTCACGGGTTTGGGTTGCGACTTCATGTAAAGGAACACGAATGTGCCGATAAATACGAGGGCAATAATGCCGGCTACTATGAATTTGAAATACTTCTTCATAACGTTTGCAACATTAATTTTTGATGTATGTGATTTTTTGTTTTTATTCATTCGGATGATGCTGTCCGTCTCTCTATTCGTCGCGCATGGCGTCCACGGGTTTGATGTTCATTGCCCGCATGGCCGGTGCAAGACCTGCCATGATGCCGAGAATGCTGAGCATGACGGCTGCTCCCACGGCCGCCTGAAAACTTATCTGGAAGTGGGCGGAGACTATGCCGTCGGTCGTGTTGGCCACCTCGAGCATCTGCAGGATGACCACCACAAAGAGAATGCCGCTCATACCGGCCACGGCTGTGAGTATGATGCTCTCGCTGATAATCTGTGTGAGGATGTCGCGCGGGGTGGCTCCGATGGCGCGGCGGATACCTATCTCCACCGTGCGTTCGCGCACGGTGACCATCATGATGTTGGACACGCCGATAGCTCCGGCCAACAGTGTGCCTATGCCTACAAGCCAGATGAGGAAATTGACGCCTGAAAACAGACTGTCGACCATGCCGAAGAGCACCTCGGTATTGAACACGGTGATGCTCTTCTCGTCCGTGGCCGATACCTTGTGCGAGCGGCCTATCACCTCTCTTATGTGCGGAGTGATCTGGCTTATGGTAGAGCCGGTACGGGCCGTGGCGCAGAGCAGATCGATTCTGTCGCCCATGTTGTAGGTCTGTTGCATCAGTGAGAGTGGTATGATGACGCTCTCTTCCGAACTGCCGTTGATATTCATGTTGCCGCCCGAATAATCCACGCCCACCACGGTGTAATATATCGAGTTGATGCAGATGGTTTTGCCACATGGGTTTTCATTGCCATGAAAAAGGGTCTTGTACACCTTCTTGCCTATCACGCACACCTTGCGGTTCTGCCTGATGTCCATCTCGTTGAGGTAACGGCCGTAATACATCTGCGGCGTTTCCACCTTGCGGTAGTCGGGAAGGAGACCCTTGAGCACACAGTTGCTTTTCTTGTCGCCCATGGTGGCGTTCTGCCCCCATCGTGAGAGCACCGGAGTCACCACGTCAAGCTCGGGCACCTGAGTCTTCAGACGGTCCACGTCCTGCCGCACCATGTACCATACACGCCCCTTTTTGAATCCCTTGTATGCTTTGGTTGTGGGTTGGGCGTATATTATCGCCGCGTTGGTGGCGAATCCTTCAAAATTGTTTGACAGCAGTTCTTTCAGTCCGCTGCCGCCCCCTATCAGTCCCACGAGCATGAATACACCCCAGAACACGCCGAAGCCGGTGAGGAAAGTGCGGCTTTTGTTTCTTGAAAGCGTGTCGAGTATTTCGCGGTATCTGTCAATGTCTATTCTCATTTGAGTGTGTCGTGTCTGTGATTTTGTTGTTTTGAGGAGAGAATGTCATGATGTGCGGTCATTCGGCCCGGAGCGCTTCGATGGGTCTGATGCGGGCCGCACGACGTGCAGGGATGAGTCCGGCAATCGTTCCTGCGATGATCATCACAAGTGTGGCTTTCACGCATACGTCTATTCCTACGGTGGGGTTTACGAACATCGCCGCCTCGAACAGGCCTGTGTTCACATGGCGGTTGCCTATCGTGGCGTCCATATATTGGTTGGCCGCTATGCCGAGTATCATGCCCGTGTAGCCGAAAATGGTAGTGATGATGACGCTCTCGGTGATGATGAGCCGCAGTATGTCCCACGGTTTGGCACCTATGGCCTTGCGTATGCCGAACTCGCGTGTGCGCTCCTTCACGGTGATAAGCATGATGTTGGACACGCCGACGATGCCCGAGAGCAGGGTGAACAGACCTATCACCCACAGTGCGGTGCGTATGATGCCCATGCCGGTGTTCATCTGCAGGTTCTGGGTGAAGCGGTTCCATATCCATACAGCCTCTTCATCGTCGGGCGCAGCCTGATGGTTGGAGTTGATCTTGGCGCGATACTGTTTCTCGAAAGCTTCGTTTTCCTCCATCGTGTTGAGCCCTTTGAACGTGTAGAAGATGCGGTCCGCCTTGTTGCCGGTGTTGTACATCATGCTCACGGTGGAGTATGCCGAGTAGGCCGAAGCGTTCATCGTGCTTTGGTCTTTCTTGTATATGCCGACCACGGTGAAGGCGAATCCGCCCACGTCGATGGTCTTGCCGATGAGCCGGCCCGGGTTGCCGGGCGACAGTTCTTTGGCCTGATCCTCGCAGATGACGATGCTCTTGCGCTTTTCGGAAAGGTCGTTGTGGTTGATGAATCGTCCGTGGAGTATCTCTATCTTGTTTATCTCAGCCTTGTTGGGATACGTGCCGGTGAGCTCCTGGCTGCCTATGTAGTTGTCACCGAAGGCCAGTCGGATGTTCGAGCGGCTTATCTCGGCGCCGGCGGTCAGCACGTTCTGCGTGAAATTATGCTCGGTGTCATGCAGGTCTTTGTCGTCAAGCTGGATGGGCCGTCCCTCTTTCAGTCCGTTGTGAGCCTTCGAGGTGTATCCGCCGAAGACCATCATCGAGTTGTCCAGAAATCGGCCCGAGTTGCTCATCAAGGCGTTTATCAGTCCGTTGCCCGCCCCGAGCAGGAATATGAGGATGAAGATACCCCACGCCACGGAGAATCCCGTGAGAGCCGTGCGCAGTTTGTTGTGGCGCACCGTGGTCCATATTTCGCCAAAAATATCTTTCATATCGATATCGTTATTTCATTATTCCTGCCGAGCCGAAGGGGCTTGCGTTGTGCTCGGTGTTCTCCTCTATGCGTCCGATGAGGCCGTCCTTGATATGTATTATCTTGTTGGTCTCGTTGGCCACGCCGCTCTCGTGGGTCACCACGACGATGGTGATATGCTCCTCGGCATTCAGTTGCTTGAGCAGGGTCATCACCTCCACGCTCGTCTTCGAGTCGAGAGCACCGGTCGGTTCGTCCGCTAAAATGATTTTCGGACGCGTGATCAGTGCCCTGGCTATGGCCACGCGCTGTTTCTGTCCGCCAGACATCTCGTTGGGGTAGTGGTCGGCCCACTGTTCGAGACCCAGTCTTCGGAGATATTCCATAGCCATGCGGTGGCGCGTCTTTCGTGCCACGCCCTGATAGAAGAGGGGCAGCTCGACGTTCTCCACGGCCGTCTTGAAAGGTATGAGATTGAACGATTGGAAGATGAACCCGATCATTCTGTTGCGGTATTCGGCCGCACGCGTCTCCGAGAGGTCTTTTATCAGGGTGCCGCCGAGCATGTATTCGCCCGAGTCATAGTTGTCGAGTATGCCCAGGATGTTGAGCAGTGTGGACTTGCCCGAGCCGGATGCTCCCATGATAGACACAAACTCGCCTTCCTCTATGTCGAGGTTGATGCCCTTGAGCACGTGGAGCGGTTGTGCACCCTGATAGGTCTTGTTGATATCTCTGAGTGTTATCATTGCCATGTCATTATGCTTTTTTTGCTATTATTGAGACGGTGTTTGGCGGTCGGCGGTTGCATCTGTGACAGAAAAAGATGTTTTTCTTGGTAAGTTGGGTTTTCTTGCGGCCGCAACGGGTTGCGGTCCTGCGCCGCCTTATATTTTATTAATGTGTCTCCGTCATCCGTTCCACCACGAGTGTGCGGTCGCAATATTCGGTCACGGATGTGCGGTGGGTGATGAAGATGACCGTTTTGTCCTGATTGTCGAGGATGTTTTTCAGCAGTGTCTTTTCTGTTTCACCGTCCAGAGCCGATGTCGCCTCGTCGAGCAACAGTATCGGCCTGTTGCGCAGCAAGGCCCTTGCGATGGCTATGCGTTGTGCCTGTCCCTCGCTCAGACCGCCTCCCTGTTCGCTGCATACGGTGTCCAGTCCCTCAGGCAGATGCTCTACGAACGAGGCGCAGCTCTTCTCAAGCGCCTCGTTCATCTCTGTGTCCGTGGCGTCCTGTTTACCCAGCAGCAGATTGTCACGTATAGTTCCGCTCATCAGCGTGTTGCCTTGCGGCACGTATGCGAAATTGCATCTCGTGGCCGGTGACAACTTATGGCACGAACTCTCGTCATATATCTCCGCCGTGCCGTTGTCGGGTGTGAGCAGCGCGAGCATTATTCTCAGCAGCGTAGTCTTGCCCGCGCCCGTCTCGCCGAGTATGGCCGTGCATGAGCCGGGAGTGAAATCGAAGCTCATATCGTCGGTCACCCGTCGCTTGCCGCCCTCATACGTGCACGACACATGGCTCAGCCGTATGCCGCAAGGATTGTTCATGAGTATCGGGTCGGTCTGCGGCTCGAGCGGATTCTCCTCAATCTCCATCAGTCGTTCGGCCGCCGTGAGCACACTGATGAATGCCGGTATGAGTTTGGTGAGGCTACGTGCCGGCGACTGTATCTTGTTGACGAGTTGCAGCAGTGCCGTCATGCCGCCGAAGGTGAGGGTGTGTTGGGACAGTCGGATGGCTGCCCTGAGGAATACGATGATGTAGCTGAAGGCGAATCCGGCGTTGATGATGAAATTGGAAGAGAGCGAGTAGACGGTGCGTCGTGTCACGTTGTGTTGCAGTTCGGAGTGCGTATGTTGCAGTTTGTCGGTCATGGACGTCTCGCTCTCGAGCGTTTTGATGAGCATGCGGTGCTGTATGGCCTCCTGCATGACGCTCTGCACCCGGCTGTCCGAGTCTCTCACGAGCCGCGTGAGCTTGCGCATCTGTCTGATATACAGTTTGCTGCCCAGCGCGAAGACAGGTATTATGGCCACTGTGATGAGCGCCAGCGCCGTATCTATCGACAGCAGATAGAAGAATGCTCCGACGAAGAGCGCCAGCGTGGAGAGCGTGGACGGCAGCGTCTCTGTGAGAAATTTGATCACGTTGTTCACGTCGAAGACCAGTCGGTTGAGCATGTCTCCCGAGTGGTAACGCTCACGTCCGTTCCACCGCGAGTGCAACACGCGGTCGAGCATGATCTGTTGCATGCGGTTCTGTGCCCTCACTCCGAGGTTGTTGCTTATCCATACGCTGCTCATGTTCAGGGCGAAATCGCACATTATCAGCACCACCATGAGCCCCACGGCCATGTAAATCGACCCGTCGGAAGTTCCCGATGCCACATCGATGGCATGCTTCACGGCCCACACCTGAGCCAGGCTCACACCCACCTGCGCCAGTCCAGTGACGGCATTGATGACGGCCTGGGTGCGGTTGCCGCGCCATATCCGCCACAGCCACGTCACGATCTCGGCCGTAGTATATTTGATGTCGGGTATCTTGAGCCACTCTTTCAGTTTCATGGTATGCCTTTTAAACGTTATGACCGTTGTCCTCGCGTTTGTCCGCACCCCACATCATCTTCTCCCTGAGCGATGCGAACTTGCTGCGGTCGGGTCGTTTCACGATGTTGGCCACGAACGGAGCGCGGTGTATGGTCATCGTGGTGTCTTCGGGCAGTGTCTCGCTGCGGCCATCGATGGCAGCCAAGAAATTGTGCGAGCGCGACTGTACGCTCAGCTCCACCGTGCAGTCGCCGCTTATCACGATGGGCCGTATGCTGAGGCTGTGAGGCGCCACGGGTGTCAGGCAGATGGTGTTTGTGCGCGGCATGATTATCGGTCCGCCGTTGGACAGCGAGTAGGCCGTCGACCCTGTGGGTGTCGACACTATCAGTCCGTCGGCCTGATACGTCACGAGATGCTCTCCGTCCACCGAGGCACGGATGCTTATCATCGAAGCGTTGTCGCGTTTGAGCACCGCTATGTCGTTGAGGGCGTATGGGCTGTTGTCCGGCAGCCGGCCGTCCACCTCGACCTGCAGCACCGAGTGACTCTCCGTAGTGCACAGTCCGTCGTACAACGCCTCTACGGCCTTGTTCACATCCGCGGGCAGCACGTCGGCCAGAAATCCCAGCCGGCCGGTGTTGATACCCAGGATGGGCGTCTCGCGAAAGCCCACCCGAGCGGCCGTTCTGAGGAATGTGCCGTCGCCTCCCACGGAGATGGCATAGTCGGTATCAAACTCCTCGCCTTCAAACAGTTGTACATCGGTCATATCGATGTCGCCCAGCTCTGCGAGGAAACGTCCGAAGGCATTGTCCACGAATATGCCGGCATGATGACGCCGGAGACATGCAAGTATGTTGTTCACCACATCCGAGTTGCTGCTTTGGTAGGTGTTTCCGAAGATTGCGAAAGTCATTGTGCGCTGATTCATCGAGCTTGAAATATTAATGTTTTGTCATTCCGTCACATCCCTATGACATATTATATCTTGTCACCGAAGCACAGGTCGCCGGCATCTCCGAATCCCGGCACGATGTATTTGTGCTCGTTGAGTTGCGGGTCTATCGCCGCGCACCATATCGTGGTCCTGTCCTCGGGCAATGTCTTCTTCACGTGCTCTATGCCCTCGGGCGCCGCTATGACACACGCCACGTGTATCTTCTCGGGCATACCTTTGGTCAGGAGCGCCTTGTATCCCAGTTCCACCGATCCGCCCGTGGCCAGCATCGGGTCGGCTATGATGAGCGTCTTGCCGCTGAGGTCGGGCGCCGCCAGATATTCGATATGTATGTCCACGTCCGTGTGCGTGTCGTCCTTGTATTTGCGATACGCGCTGACAAAGGCGTTGCCGGCATGGTCGAAGATGTTGAGGAATCCGTTGTGGAACGGCAGTCCCGCCCTGAGTATGGTACCCACCACGATGTCGTCGGCAGGAATGTTGACCTCGGCCGTGCCCAGCGGTGTGCGGATGGCGGCCGTTTTGTATTCCAGAGTCTTGCTTATCTCGTATGCCATCAGCTCTCCCACGCGCATGATGTTGTTGCGAAAGAGCGGCCTGTTCTGCTGATAGTTACGGTCGCGCATCTCGGCCATGTATTTGCCGATAATGGAGTTGGTCTCTTTGAAATTGATGATATTCATGTCTTTCGGATGTTGATGGAGTGCAAAATTATCAAAAAATACTCGTTGATTGTCAAGTCTGAATTGCAAATGCATATGCAAGTGCAAGTTTTTTTTGGTTCTTTAACAAAAAAAGATTTACAGTTGCCTTTTTTATCGAAAATTATTTTGTCGCTTTATCACTTTTTTCATAACTTTGCGGCGATTTAAGGAGTGTCTTACAGACGTCATAAATCAAACGTAACAGGATATTAATTCACAAAAACAAATATTTATAAAAATGGCAAAATTTGATAAGTCAGTTTTAGAGAAATACGGAATCACCGGTACAACCGAGGTTCTGTATAATCCTTCGTATGAGGTGCTGTTCGAAGAAGAGACAAAGGCAGACCTCGAAGGTTTTGACAAAGGCCAGCAGACAGAGCTTGGCGCTGTGAACGTAATGACAGGTATCTATACAGGCCGTTCGCCCAAAGATAAGTTCATCGTAATGGATGAAAACTCTAAGGACACTGTATGGTGGACATCAGATGAATATAAGAACGACAACAAACCGGCTTCTCAGGAGGCATGGGCTGCCGTTAAGGAGATTGCGAAGAAAGAACTCTGCAACAAGAAACTCTATGTAGTAGACGGCTATTGCGGTGCCAACAAGGACACACGTATGGCAGTGCGTTTCATCATGGAGGTTGCATGGCAGGCTCATTTCGTTAAGAATATGTTCATCCGTCCGACAGAAGAGGAACTCGAAGGGTTTGAACCTGATTTCGTGGTTTATAACGCTTCTAAGGCTAAGGTTGAAAACTGGAAAGAACTCGGCCTCAATTCAGAGACAGCTGTCGTATTCAACGTTACATCCAAAGAGCAGGTTATCATCAACACATGGTATGGTGGTGAGATGAAGAAGGGTATGTTCTCAATGATGAACTACTTCCTCCCGCTCAAGGGCATCGCCTCAATGCACTGCTCTGCCAACTGCGACAAGAACGGCGAGAACACAGCTATCTTCTTCGGTCTGTCAGGTACTGGCAAGACCACATTGTCTACCGACCCGAAACGTCTCCTTATTGGTGACGACGAGCACGGATGGGACGACAACGGCGTGTTCAATTTCGAAGGTGGTTGCTATGCCAAGGTTATCAACCTCGACAAAGAGAGCGAGCCCGACATCTACAACGCTATCCGTCGCGACGCTCTTCTTGAGAACGTGACAGTAGCTGCCGATGGCAAGATCGATTTCAACGATAAGAGCACCACAGAGAACACTCGCGTGTCTTATCCGATATACCACATCGACAACATCGTTAAGCCTATCTCTCACGCACCGGCTGCAAAGCAGGTAATCTTCCTCTCTGCCGACGCATTCGGAGTGCTGCCTCCCGTATCAATCCTCACACCGGAGCAGACCAAGTACTATTTCCTCTCTGGATTCACAGCTAAACTTGCAGGTACAGAGCGCGGCATCACCGAGCCCACACCTACATTCTCTGCTTGCTTCGGTCAGGCCTTCCTTGAGCTCCACCCGACAAAATACGCCGAAGAGCTCGTTAAGAAGATGGAGAAGAGCGGTGCCAAAGCATACCTCGTGAACACAGGTTGGAACGGTACCGGCAAGCGTATCTCAATCCGCGACACCCGTGGTATCATCGACGCCATCCTCGACGGTTCTATCAATACAGCTCCTACAAAGAACATCCCGATGTTCAACTTTGAGGTGCCGACAGAACTGCCCGGCGTAGATCCCAACATCCTCGACCCGCGCGACACTTACACTGAGGCTTCTCAGTGGGAAGAGAAAGCAAAAGACCTTGCTGCCCGTTTCATCAAGAACTTCGCCAAGTACGAAGGCAATGAGGCAGGTAAGGCTCTCGTTGCAGCCGGTCCGAAACTCTAAGAATCAATTCCGTAATCGGAAATATAATATCAAGAAGAGCATCCGCTATTGTGGCGGGTGCTCTTTTTTTTGATGGTGGGGATGGGGATGGGAGGACTGGGAGTTCTGAGAGAGCTGAGATTTTCGGAAGAATGGGATCATCGTTCTCTCAGAACTCCCATTCCTCCCATTCCTCCCATTCCTCCCGGAACTCCCATCCATCCCACCCTCAAAATACTAAACAAACTTAAAAAACATACCGTTAAACCGTAAATAATATAATAATGACGGCAAAAAAAGTTCTATTTGCAGAATTCTGATTATATTTGCAGCTAAAATTAAAAACAAAACAAGTAAAAATGAGAAGGATACTATTACCTTTCGCAATACTTATTTCGAGTTTGTTCGTGTTTGCGTCGTGTCTTGACGACGATAATAAAATAGAATTTGCAGACGACTCAGCGATAACATCATTCACGTTGGGAACAATGCCCCGCGCCATACACACCATCTCTAAAAAAGGTCTTGACAGCGTGTATTACCGCAATCTGGATTGCAGCTCATACAAGTTTTATATCGATCAGACCAAGAATGAGATTTACAACACCGACTCACTGCCCTACGGCATCAACAACAAGAAGATATTGTGCTCAGTGAATAGCAAGAACTATGGTGCGGTGGGCATCAAGAGCATGACCAGCGACACCCTGTCGTTCTTTTCCAGCGCCGACTCAATCGATTTCTCACAGCCGCGCGATTTCTACGTGTATAGCAGTTCAGGCATGAATTACCGCAAGTACACGGTGAGCGTGAATGTGCATAAGGAGGAGGCCGACTCGTTCAGATGGAACCGCATGGCCACCGTCTCCGAGCTCGCCGACCTGCGCGGCATGCGCGCCGTCTCCAATGCCGGCAACCTCTTCGTACTGGGTACCGACGGCGACAAGACACTCATCTACCGCTCGTCCGACGGACTTTCGTGGACAGATATCACATCAGGAACAGGTGGCGCACTCACCGCCGGAGCATTCAACAATGTAGTGACAAAGGGCGGATACATATATCTTTATGACAACGGACAGGTGCTTCGCACCGACAACGGAACATCGTGGACCATCACGGGACGCCTTCAGCTCACACGCCTTGTGGCCGCCAGCCGCAATCGTCTCTACGCCTACGATGCATCGGGAGCAATGGTGGAGTCGGACGATGAAGGCGCATCATGGACTCCGTCGCCCATTGATGACGAACAGACTTTGCTGCCCACAGTGGACGTGTCGTACGTATGTCTGCCCCTTCAGACCAATAGCAACGCCGATCGTGTGGTGCTCATAGGCAACCGCAACCCCGCAGCCTATCCCCACGACACCACCCCGCAGACATGGAGCAGGATCGATCTTGTGTCGGAAAACGGTGAGACACAGCCGTGGATGTATTATGATGTGGCGTCGGACAACAACAAGAAGGCGCCCCACGTGATGAATATGCAGACCGTGGTCTACGATGGTTGCATACTCGCCGTGGGCGGCAACGGCATCGGTGGCGACACCCACCGCGCCTTCGACGGTATCTATCACAGCGTGGACGGCGGCATCACATGGCAGAAGAACGTGCTCATCTCGCTGCCCGCGGGATTCTCGGCCCAGGCCGACTCGTATGCCATCGCGACAGACAGCGACAATTTCCTGTGGATAATCTGCGGCCATAGCGGCAACGTGTGGCGCGGACGCATCAACCGTCTGGGATGGACCGAGAATAAAGACGTTTTCATAGAATAACATAACAATGAACAGACTGCTCGCCATCATCCTCTTCGTGGCATGCTCGGCAGGTGTACGGGCCCAGACCGACGACCTCTATCGCATGGAGATAGGAGCCGGCATCGGCATGGTGTCGTATGAGGGCGATTTCAACGGCAGCATATTCAAGAACTCGCAACCGGCGGCATCGTTCGTGCTCCGACGCATATTCAATCCGTTCATCGGACTGAGGCTCGCCGCCACATACGGCAAGCTGAAAGGCTCGTCGGACGATGTTGAGACATACTATCCCGACCATCAGGAGCAGACATACGATTTCAACCGCACACTCGTTGACGCCAGCCTGACCTTCGAGTATAATTTCTGGCCCTACGGCACAGGACGCGACTATCGCGGAGCCAAACGTCTCACGCCCTTCATCTTCGGAGGCATCGGTGCCACATCTGTCTCGGGCGAGGGCAAGAGCGTTTTCACGGCCAACATCCCGTTGGGACTGGGAGTGAAATACAAGATAGGCCCGAGGCTCAACCTCGGTGTGGAGTGGGCCATGCACTTCTCGCTCAGTGACGAGCTCGACGGAGTGAAGGACCCATACGGAGTGAAGAGCAGCGGCGCCTTCAAGAACACCGACTGCTACTCGGCATTGCAAGTCACGCTTACATACAGCTTTATGGCCAAGTGCCGCACATGCCACAACGCCGACGAATAAACTTAATGTGATATCGCTTTTTTATGTTGGATACATTAGACAAAAACAATATTCCGGCCCATATCGCCATTATTATGGATGGCAACGGACGCTGGGCCGCCGAGCAAGGCAAGCCCCGCAGCTACGGCCATCAGGCGGGAGTGGACACGGTGAGACGCATCACATCGGAGTGTACGCGTCTGGGTGTGAAATATCTCACACTCTACACCTTCTCGACAGAAAACTGGAACCGCCCCGCCGATGAGGTGGCGGCCCTCATGGGGCTTGTGCTGTCATCGCTCGAGGACGAGATCTTCATGAAGAACAATGTGCGTTTCCGCGTCATCGGCGACATCGAGCGTCTGCCCGGGAACGTGCAGCTCAAGCTCCGCGAGACGATGGACCACACAGCCCGTAACACGGCCATGACCATGATTGTGGCTCTGAGCTACTCCTCACGATGGGAGATCACACGCGCCGTGAGAAATATCGCCGCCCGCGTCAAGGCCGGCGACATCGCCCCCGACGACATCACCGAGGATATGGTGAGCGCCAACATGTGCACTGATTTCATGCCCGACCCCGACCTTCTCATCCGCACGGGAGGCGAGTTGCGCGTGAGCAACTACCTGTTGTGGCAGATAGCATACAGCGAACTGTATTTCTCGGACACCTACTGGCCCGATTTCGACGAGCAGGATCTGTACCGCGCCATCGCCAGTTACCAGCAGCGCCAGCGTCGCTTCGGCAAGACGGGCGAACAGGTGAGTCATGACGGACAGACAGCAAAATGATATTATATTATAAATAATAATAATGTGAGATGATGCCAACCGACGTTCCATCCACAGCAAACAGTTTTTAAGATACGATGATGAATATAAAGAAAGTGTTGCTCATAGCAAACGCACTGATACTCAGTCTTGCGGCCTCGGCTCAGGACGTAATCAAATATCCGGATATCTCCTATGCAGGTACACCGCGCACTGTGACTGTGGGCGGCATATCGATATCGGGCATCGAGGGCTACGAGGACTACATGCTCACAGGCATTTCCGGTCTGAGCGTGGGCCAGACCATCAGTCTGCCGGGTACGGAGCTGACAGAGGCCGTGAAGAACTACTGGAACTACAAACTTTTCTCTGAGGTGTCTATCGCTGTGGATTCCATCGTCGGCGACAAGGCGTATCTCAATATCAAGCTGCGCTCCAACCCCCGCGTGAGCGAGGTGAACTATGTGGGAATCAAAAAGTCGGAACGCTCGGACATGGAGGAGAAACTCGGACTGCTCAAAGGATTGCAGGTGACACCCAACACCATCGACCGTGCCAAGCTCATAGCCAAGAACTACTACAATGAGAAGGGTTTCAAGAACGCCGAGATACAGATTGTGGAACGAGCCGACGTGGCCAACAAGAATCAGGTGATACTCGATGTCATAATCGACAAGAAACAGAAGATGAAGGTGCGCAACATCTTCATCGAGGGCAATGAGGCGTTCAACAATACCAAGATCAAGGGTGGACTGTTCCGCAAAGGAGCCTTCTCCAAGACCCATGAGGCCGGCAAGCTCTCCTCGTTCCTCAAATCCAAGAAATTCACACCCGAGCGTTGGAAGGGCGACAAACAAAAGCTCATCGACAAATACAACGAGTATGGCTATCGCGATGCGGTCATCCTGGCCGACAGTGTTTGGAACGACGACGACCGGCATGTCAATATCTATGTCAAGGTGGACGAGGGCAAGAAATACTATCTCCGCAATATCACATGGGCGGGCAACACCGTCTACTCCGTGGACTACCTGAGCAAGGTGCTCGGCATGAAGAAGGGCGACGTCTACGACCAGAAACTCATGGACAAACGACTGACTCAGGACGATGACGCCGTGGGCAACAACTATTGGAACAACGGCTACATCTTCTACTCGCTCGACCCCACCGAGGTCAACGTCGTGGGCGACTCCATCGACCTGGAGATGCGTATCTTCGAGGGTCCGCAGGCCCGCGTCAACGCTGTGCGCATCAATGGTAACGACCGTCTTTACGAGAACGTGGTGCGCCGCGAACTGCGTACCAAGCCGGGCGACCTCTTCTCCAAAGAGTCGCTCATGCGTTCGGCACGTGAGATAGCTTCTATGGGACATTTCGAACCCGAGAAGGTGAACCCCGAGCCCGTGCCCGATGCCGAGAACGGTACGGTGGACATCAACTGGAACCTTGAGTCGAAGACCAACGACCAAATAGAGTTCTCACTGGGATGGGGACAGACGGGCGTTATCGGACGCGTGGGACTGAAGCTCAACAATTTCTCCATGCGCAACCTCTTCAACAAGAACAAGGAACATCGCGGCATCTTGCCGATAGGCGACGGCGAGGTGCTCTCGCTCGGCGCACAGACCAACGGTACTTACTATCAGTCGTACAACGCCAGCTACTCCACCAACTGGTTTGGCGGAAAGCGCCCGATACAGTTCAATGTCGGAGTGTTCTACTCCAAGCAGACCGATGTGTCGAGCAACTACTACAACAGCGGCTATTTCAATAATTATTATAATTATCTCTACGGCTACGGCAGCAACATCTACAATAATTATGAGAATTACTACGACCCCGACAAGTACGTGCAGCTCATCGGCGCATCAGTGGGATGGGGTAAGCAGTTGCGCTGGCCCGACGACTATTTCACACTGTCGCTCCAACTCTCCTACACGCGATACATGCTCAAGAACTGGAGCTATTTCCTCCTGACCAACGGCAACTCCAACAACCTCAACCTGAGCATCATGCTCAGCCGTGTGTCCACCGACAACCAGATGTTCCCGCGCCGCGGTTCGGAATTCCTGGCACAGGTGACGCTTACACCGCCATGGTCGCTCTGGGACAACAAGGACTACAAGAACCTGGCCACCAACCGCCACTCGCCCAATTTCGACCGCGAGCAGCAGGAGAAATATCGCTGGGTGGAATATCATAAGTGGAAATTCAAGGCCCGTACCTTCACCGCGCTCACGGGCGGACAGAAATGTTTCGTGCTCATGACGCGCATCGAAATGGGATTGCTCGGCAGTTACAACAAATACAAGAAATCGCCCTTCGAGACATACTACATGGGTGGTGACGGCATGACCGGCTACTCCACAAGCTACGCCGAGGAGACCATCGGTCTGCGCGGATACGAGAACGGTGCGCTCACTCCCTACGGATACGAGGGTTACGCCTACGACCGTATGACTCTCGAGTTGCGCTACCCGTTCCTTCTGGGCAACACCACCATCTATGGACTCGGATTCCTCGAGGCCGGTAACTCATGGAACGATGTGAAGGATTTCAACCCCTTCCAGATGAAACGCTCGGCCGGTATCGGTGTGCGTATCTTCCTGCCGATGGTCGGTATGATGGGTATCGACTGGGCCTACGGCTTCGACAAGGTGTTCGGCAACAAGAGCGGCAGCCAGTTCCATTTCATCCTCGGTCAGGAGTTCTGATGCAACAATAATGAGGCCGCTTGTGGCCGCAACAACAATGATAGACGGCAAGAGCGTATCGCGGCATCCGTTGATGACGATGAAACGATGACTCTGCGCCACATCTAATAAAGGAGGACATTCAAAATGAAAAAAATGATGATTACCGCTGTGCTTGTCATGATGGCATTCGCAGCCAACGCACAGAAATTCGCACTGCTCGATATGGAATACATCCTCAAGAATATTCCGGCCTACGAACGCGCCAACGAGCAGCTCAATCAGGTCTCCAAGAAATGGCAGGCCGAGGTGGAAGCACTCAGCACCGAGGCTTCGACCATGTACAAGAACTATCAGAACGAGGTGGTGTTCCTCTCGCAGGAGCAGAAGAAAGAACGTCAGGAGGCCATCATGAACAAGGAGAAGGAGGCCGCCGAGCTCAAACGCAAGTATTTCGGCCCGGAGGGCGAACTGTTCAAGAAGCGCGAAAGTCTCATCTCGCCCATCCAGGACGAGATATACAACGCCGTGAAGGAGATATCCGAGTTGCGCGGCTATTCGCTCGTGCTCGACCGCGCCAGCGACACCGGCATCATCTTCGGCTCGCCCAAAGTGGATATCAGTAACGAGGTGCTCGAGAAACTCGGGTTCGCCAACTGATGACTGCAGTGCTGCCGCCGGTCGCGATTTAGCCCCGCCGGTCTCAAAATATATTATCCATGACAATATAATAAATTAATAAAATACAAACGACAATGAAAAAACTTATTTTAATGTTGATGATGTTTGCCCCGTTGGCAACATTCGCACAGACACAAAAATTCGGACATCTCAACTCACAGGAGATCATGTCCAATATGCCCGAACTCATCAAGGCTCGCGGCGAGATAGAAGCTCTGGCCAAACAGTATGAGAACGACCTCAAATCCATGCAGGATGAACTGCAGCGCAAGGCCGACGACTACGACAAGAACAAGTCTACCATGAACGAGACCAAGCAGAAGGAGACCGAGAACGAACTCATCGAGCTCAACCAGAAGATTCAGCAGACTTACAACGACAACTCACAGGCCATGCAGAAGGCTCAGCAGGAGAAGATGGGTCCCATCACCAACAAACTGCTCGAGGCTATCAAGGCTGTGGGCAAGGCCGGCAACTATGTGTACATCATGGACATCACTTCCGGCATACCTTATATCAACGAGACTCTGAGCAAGGACGTCACCGCTGAGGTGAAGGCCCAGCTCGAAAAAATGAAATAATACTTTATTGTTTCCAACAACAATGGACGCTGTGACACAACGGCCGGTTGTAGCACAGCGTCCATTTCACATTTTATTACGTATGAAAAAGCTGTTCTTTATCTTATCTTTTCTTGTTCTGACCGTCATGGCCGAGGCTCAGAACAAATATGGCTATTTCAGCTATGACTCCATATTCTACGCCATGCCTGAATATATCACCGCACAGAAGACTCTTGACGACCTGCGCTCCAAATACGATGCGGAGATGAAACGTGCGGCAGCGGATTTCAACACCAGATACGAAATCTTTCTCGAAGAACAGCGCGACCTTGTGCCATCGATTCTGCGCAAACGCCAGTTGGAGCTTCAGGACATGATGGACAAGAACACAGCTTTCAAAAAAGAGGCCGCCCGACTGCTCGATGCGGCCCGCAAAGACCTTTACGCACCCATACGCCGCCGTATACTCGAGGCTGTGAGAAAGGTCGGGACGACACAGCGCTTCGCCGTCATTCTCAATACCGACAGCGATGCCTGTCCCTTCATCGACCCCGCTCTGGGCGAGGACGTGACACCACAGATAAGAGCTATCCTCAACATCAACTGATGCAATACATTCCTTCTGCTTTTCCCACGACGCCCGGCCCCATCGGCATCTTCGATTCGGGTTATGGCGGACTGACCATCCTTCACGGCATACGTCAGCTCCTGCCACAGTACGACTACATGTATCTGGGCGACAACGCACGTGCTCCTTACGGATCGCGTTCGTTCGAGGTGGTGTATCAGTTCACACGTCAGGCCGTGCTCAAACTCTTCTCGCTGGGTTGCCATCTCGTGATTCTCGGTTGCAACACCGCATCGGCCAAAGCCCTACGCACCATCCAGCAGCGCGACTTGCCGGCCATCGACCCGCAGCGACGTGTCCTGGGTATCATACGTCCCACGGCCGAGGTGATAGGAGATATCACCCACAGTAGACACGTGGGAGTGCTCGCCACCGAGGGCACCATCAACAGCCGCAGCTACTCGATGGAGATAGGCAAGATCTTTCCCGATGTCTCCGTCTCCGGCGTGGCCTGTCCTCTGTGGGCCGCCATCGTGGAGGCTAACGAGGCCGACAGTCCCGGCGCCGACTATTTCGTGAAGAAACGCATCGACCAACTCATGCGCAAGGACCCACTCATCGACACCATCGTCCTGGGATGCACCCATTATCCCCTGCTCATGAGCAGCATCGTCAAGAACATCCCCAACGGTGTGCGCGTGGTGCCGCAAGGACATTACGTGGCGGAGAGCCTCCGTGACTACCTCTCACGCCACGACGATATGGCACGGATGATAACCACCGGCGGCACCTGCCGCTATCTCACCACCGAGAGCGAAGACAAGTTCCGCGAGTCGGCCCAGATATTCCTGCACGAGAAAGTGAATGTCGGCCACATCGATCTGGATTGATGTGTAATTGACTTGAATTTATTTCGTCCAGGTATGGATTGATTGTATGTCAAGATAC